>JAIBAD010000082.1 GCA_019695395.1 Alphaproteobacteria bacterium | reverse complement strand
TAATTTTTTCTTTCCCTAAGCCTATTATATCGCTGATCGATGGAATAATTATGGGGGGAGGAGCAGGACTTGCAATGAACGGTACCTACCGTGTAGTGACGGAACGAACTATTTTTGCAATGCCAGAAACAGCTATCGGATTCTTTCCAGATGTAGGTGCTGGGTATTTCTTAAATCGTTGCCCAGGTAAAATTGGCTTATATTTAGCTTTAAGTGGCAATAAAATTAGTGCTGGGGATTGTTTATACAGTAAATTAGCAACGCACGGTGTTTTGAAAAGCCAACTGGATAACTTGAAGGATCAATTGATTAATGATCAGTCTAATCTACAAGATATTCTTAAAAAGCACCATGTTGTGCTTGGGCAAAGCGATCTTGGAAGCCACCAATCTGCCATAGATAGGTATTTTAGCCAACCAACCATAGAAAAATGCGTTCAAGCTCTTCAAACAGATGTCGAAGAATGGCCGCAAAAAGTGCTTGAAACTCTTAGTAAACGATCGCCGACATCATTAAAGGTTACCTTTTCTTATATGCAAAAAATGATTGAGGCAAACTTTAAACAAGTTATGCAGCAAACGCTTGTGCTCAGTCAATTTTTTGTTAAGAGTTATGATTTTCAGGAGGGGGTAAGAGCTGTTTTGGTTGATAAAGATCAGCAGCCTAAATGGCAACCAGATACCTTGGCTTCTATTAACAGTAAATTAGTCGAACAGGCGTTACATTTTTCTATTCGCCAAAAATTACCAATTTGAATAACAAGAAGTTTATTACTTTAAGTTTGTATAGTTTTTGAAGCCTAAGTTATATAATATTAACGATTAGTTTGTTCTAATAAAAACGTTATTATACAAAATCTTAAGGAAACATTGTAAACAAGCTGCTGATAAAAAATTGAACAGCCATTTTGCCATCTATTGTTAGAGCTCAAAACAATAATTTTTTTAATCTTGTTGTTTTTATAACTTATCTAATAAATCTTATGTAAAATTATATATGTAAACTTAAATATACATAATAAATTATTGAATTTAATATATTAAATATTTTTTGAAAAAATAACATATGGAAATCTCGAAAAACTTTTTCTCACTTTATCTTCTTTTATGGAGAATGCTTGATACCCATCAGAAAGTTAAGATGCTTGCTATCGTAAGCACGATTATTGTTGGAGTAGGCGTTCTTTCAGTTATTCCCATATATTTTGGTTACATGATTACCCAATATGAAAGCCAAAATGTTGTGTTTATTTCAAGCATGTTCCTGGTAACTGGCTATGCGGTTATTTTAATGATAAGTTATTTGATTGGTGAATTTCGTTTCTATTTATTATCTCAGCTTGATAATGATATATTTCGTCAATTGATTATTAACTCTTATTTAAAAATCCTAAAAAAAGATTTTTCTTTCCACCAGAGAAACGAAAACGGAGCTTTGTGGGAGTCTTTACGCCAAGGTGCCGATTCCATTTCTTTAATTCTCCAAAGCCTAATGAATGGTGTTTTTCCTTTTATTCTTCAACTTATTCTTGCTGCAGGTGCATTAATTTATTTTACAGGATTACTTGGAGCAATCGGGGTGGTTATTACGGTTGGTATATTTTTTGTTTTTTCAGTTTATGGCGGAAAAAACCTTAGAAAAATTCAAATAAATATTATTGATGCGGAAACCAAAGGTGCTGCCAAAGTAATTGATGGATTGAGTAACATTGAAACCGTTAAATTATTTCATGCGGAACAGGCGGTTGCAGGCACCCAAGCTTTGTATATGCAGCAATTTCATCATCATGTAAAACGCTATATAAAGATGCGGTTAATATACAAAAGTGTTGGATTTTTTATCTTAATGATTGGTTTTGTTTGGGTATTGTTGTCTCCTTACCTATACTTGGGTCAAGAAATATATAATAGCCAAATATTCATTACTGTTAGTCTGTATTTTATACAAATTATGACGCCTCTTCAACAGTTGCATGTTCAATATTTAGAAATTATGGAAAATGTTATAAAATTTCAGAACTTACAAAAATATTCCAAGATTGAAGAAGAAAACAGCCAGAAAATTGCTGCACAAGTAATATTAAAATCAGAACAGATAGAATCATCAGTTCTGCTGAAATTAGAAAATATCAGTTTAGTTTATAGCGAACGATCAATTTTAGAAAACGTTAATCTAACGATCAAGCGTGGTGATAAAATTTGTATCAGTGGTCATAGTGGCTCAGGAAAATCAAGTTTATGTCATATCTTAGCAGGGTTGGTTCAACCAAGTTCTGGTAAAATTTTTTATAATCCCTCTATTAAAAACAACAAAGCTTTTGCTATTGCGGTTGTACCACAACAAGTTCCTTTATTTAACCAATCTTTGGCTTTCAATGTTGCACTAGGATTTGATGAATCTTCCATAAGCATTCGGCAGGCTTTGAACCTGGCCTCACTGCAATCTTTATTATCTCGGCATCCAGATATTGAGACAATAATGCTTGGGGATGGTGGTATATCTTTATCAGGGGGTGAGCGGCAAAG
>JAIBAD010000081.1 GCA_019695395.1 Alphaproteobacteria bacterium | reverse complement strand
CGATTATAATTAATTGTCAGTCCAATACCACTCATCACTCCACCAAAACCCATATGCAATCCTATTAATGGCGCCATTGCTTTAGGAGCAGATTTAGAAATTGATTGAAATAAAGCTATATTTCCATCATTAATCGTTGAGTTAACCAACATTCCTAATTCTTTAGCTGCCCAATTAGCATTTAGAACTGACATTGCTGTTTCATTAAGTGGACTATTATGGAAAGCATCATTGTTAGCTGTTCGGTCATAAAGTTCACGGTAAGGATTACTATTCCGTTCCCAAACTGTATAATCTGCGGCATGTAGACGATCATTTCTTTCATATACGTCTATGGATAGATAATCGCGTGCTATAGTACGAGATGCACTAACCGTTGTTGATTTACCAAACCATCTTCCTTCATCTCTTGTTGCTTTATTATTCCAGCTATCACGGTCATAATCCCATATACCCATAAGTATACACTCCTTAAGTAATATTTAAAAATTTAGTTATTTAATAATTTGATAATTTATTATTCACAATTATATCAATTGTATGGTCTGGAACTTTTTTAAAAAGCGATACAACAAAATTAAGAGTAAATAAAAATAGCCCATTGAGGATCAAAAATACTCCCATATATCCCCCCCCCAATATAATCATTCCATAGTCATAACGGTGAATTTGTGAATAACTTGGACCAAAAAAATGACCCGTCGAAAAACTAAGACTAAAAATAATTAAAGCAAGAATAGCTATAATAAATGTTTTAAGTTGAAAATAACGATAATCCCATTTTTTATTTTGACCATACGCACGTATCATTCGACTGTAATAATCAACACGTACATATTTAAAAAAATGATCAAATTTAAATAATACTATAAAGAGCCATCTTACGAAGAAAAAAATTGAATTGATAATATTGATAACTAAATATACCGCAATCATATGCGCATAGATTTCTGTTCGGTGGACAGCCCCACGAAAGGTTAGCGATTCAATAGCACCTCGAGTTACTGGTAAATGTTCTGCAACCCATATAGTTACTGGTTGAGTCCAATCTATCCAAGCTTGATAGATTTCTGGAAAATAGGAACGACATAATAAAAAGAAAACGTAATATCCAAGGTTAACAAACAAAGTAAAACCTATCAGATGATTAAACCATTTATCCCATTTTTCTTGACGATTATAGTAATCATTAAATTCAGGTACATTTCTTAAAATATTTTCAACTTCTTTATTGCTATATTTTTTGACTGCCACGCCATCCATCCTTTTTATTCCGGTTAACCCCATTTGATATTACATCTTTTTACTTTATTTTATATCTTTCAAAAACAAAATTTTACCTGGCTCTATTTGGAACCAGGCTGCCGTCTTCCCCCATTTTTTATAAATCTTTTATTTGCCTACTTCTTTTTAGATAATTCCCCAATTATCTAAGTTTATTATTTTTGTAAGCACAAAATAGCTTCGTTCTCTATACATGTATATTTGACGAATTTACAAATACATAATATTCATGATTTGAATTAGTTTTATTAATGTATTGGATAATATGGCTGAATTGTTACCATTTTTATGTAACAGTTGATTAAATTGCTCTGTAAAATAATTTTATTATGATAGCAATTCTTATTGATTTTTTATTCTTATTCTAGAATCAAAAGTTAATTCTTACACCAATTAGGCTTAGATCCCTTACCTTTGTAGGCTTTACCAAACCCAGCTTTAATCAATTCATTTGTTAAAGAACTATTATCTCCTGCACCGACCTAATATTTCCAACTATCCTTCCACCATATTTATCCCATTCAGTTTCAGTAATAATTAACTGATTATGACGTTCCATATACTGATTGGTAAATGCTTTAGCTTTAAGTGCTAATTCACCTTCTTGCTGACATTTAGCATGCTGAGGCATTTCAGGTGTATCAATTTCTTTTACCCTAATAGAAACATGATTTAAAGGTGATGGTAAATGGTCTAGATATCCTTTGACCGTGTCTCCATCTACGACTTCTGTATAATAAAAGGTCAAAACTGGTTTACTGTTTTGATCAACTATAGGAATTGCTTTCTTAATCTTTTGCTGGATCTCAATTGGAAAAGAACTGCTTAGTGATTGAGCATACCCAATTGATGTGCACAGCAATAAACATAATAAGCCAATGATTTTATTCATTTCAATTTTTCTTCTATGTTAGTTCTTAAAGTGAAGAATATAAGAAAAAGATCTTTGGTCAAGAGTGACGCATGGTGACGTATCCTTATTATACTATGCGTCACACCTTAAACCCTTGGATTGCCTGGCTTTCGTGACATTGGTGACGCAAGTGACGCAACTTTTCACAAAACCTTTTATTTTTTAAGAGACAAGTTTAAGCTTTGTTATCCTTCTTTCTTATTTATTGATAGAATTTTATAGAGATTCATCATAATCCCACCTGATAACAGGACAAAACAGGGTTCTGTATAAGTGGCCATAATAGTTTGTCTATCTATTCTTTTTTTAATTTTAAGAAAAGATGCGTCACATGCGTCACCTTTTGGTTGAAAAGCTTAGAATAGCTAGAGATTTCAGGTGACGCATCTTCCTTTTTCCTTGC
>JAIBAD010000080.1 GCA_019695395.1 Alphaproteobacteria bacterium | reverse complement strand
TTTTGGTTGGGTAATTTTTCTATCATCCGAACAAAATGGTCCATCTTGCATTTCTTTTATACATTGATTGATAATAAGTAAAGATTGACGCATTTCTTCAACCCTAACCAAATAACGATCATAACAATCCCCTGTTTTACCAATAGGAATATCAAAATTCATTTTATCATAAACCATATAGGGTTGGGATTTACGCAAATCCCAAGCCATACCCGAAGAACGCAACATGGGTCCCGTAAATCCCCAGGCCAGCGCATCTTCTTTAGAGACAATCCCAATATCTACTAACCTCTGTTTAAAGATACGATTTTCGGTCAATAAATTTTCTATATCATCAATAATTTTTGGGAATTTTTCTGCCCATACCGCAATATCAGATAAAAGCTTTGGTGGCAAATCTTGGTGTACCCCACCCGGTCTATAATAATTTGCATGCAATCTTGCCCCACTAGCTCTCTCATAAAATTCCATTAATAATTCCCGTTGTTCAAAGGCCCATAACATAGGTGTTATAGCACCTACATCCATTGCATAAGCAGGTATATTTAAGAGATGATTAAGAATGCGGGTAATTTCATCAAAAAGAACACGTATATATTGACCGCGTAGGGGAACTTCTAGGTTAAGAAGTTGTTCAATTGCCAAAACAAACGCATGTTCTTGACAAAGAGGGGATACATAATCAAGACGATCAAAATAAGGAATAGCTTGAAGATAGGTTTTATATTCAATAAGTTTTTCTGTACCCCGGTGCAACAGGCCAATATGGGGATCAATACGTTGAACAACCTCCCCATCCATTTCAACAATCATACGTAGCACACCGTGGGCCGCAGGGTGCTGGGGACCAAAATTAATCGTTAAAGGTTTTATAACAGTTTCACCCATCAATTTTGATCCTTTTTATTATTGGATTTATTATCTGATATGTGCAATATACCTTCCCATGGGCTTTCAAAATCAAAGGTGCGAAATTCTTGGGGCAATTTAACAGGTTCATAAATCACCCGTTTTTGTTCTTCATCATAACGGACTTCAACATACCCTGTTAGTGGAAAATCTTTACGTAAAGGATGTCCTTCAAACCCGTAATCTGTTAAAATACGTCGAAGATCTGGATGATCATTAAAGTAAATACCATATAAATCCCACACTTCACGTTCGTACCATCCGGCATTTGGGAATAAAGAAATAAGAGATGGTAAAGGCATTTGATCATTAGTTTTAATCTTAATACGAATACGGCAATTATGTTTTAAACTTAAAAAATGATAAATGACCTCAAATCTTTGGGGAGCACGCGTAGGATAATCCACCCCACAAATATCAATAAGCTGTTTGCAGTAAAAATTTTCATCATCTCGTAAAAAAGTTGCAATTTTCAAAAGATCATCTGCCTTTATCTCTATAACAAGATGATTAATGTTTAACGATGATGACACAAGATCTGCACCAAATTTATGTTGGAGCACATGATTCAAATTTTCTAAAGCTGATGTTATTGGCCAAACTGACATAATGCTATTAAAGTTATATTCTACTAATTGTTGTGGTGCGTTTTATCTTTTTTTGTAATTGTAAAATACCGTACACTAAAGCTTCAGCCGTGGGTGGGCATCCTGGTACATAAATATCCACAGGCACAATGCGGTCACATCCGCGTACCACGGAATAAGAATAATGGTAATATCCACCCCCATTTGCACAAGACCCCATAGATATCACCCATCGGGGTTCAGCCATTTGGTCATACACCTTACGTAATGCAGGGGCCATTTTATTTGTTAATGTGCCAGCTACAATCATAACGTCTGATTGACGTGGGCTTCCCCGTGGGACAACCCCAAAACGATCAAGATCATAGCGCGGCATGTAAGCATGAATCATTTCCACAGCACAACAAGCCAATCCAAATGTCATCGGCCATAATGATCCTGTACGTGCCCAATTAATTAAATTATCTAGTTGGGTTACAAAAAATCCTTTATCAACCGCCTCTTTGATAACATCTTTTAGAAGTGTATCAGGGTTAACAAAACTATCCTCCAAAGATTGGGGGGATATAGAAGATTGTTTTAATCCCATTCTAACGCACCTTTTTTCCATTCATAAATAAAGCCAATTGTAAGGAGTAATAAGAAAAACATCATAGATAAAAATCCAAATTCACCAATTTGTCGCAAGGATACAGCCCAAGGGAATAAAAAAGCTACCTCTAAATCAAATATAATAAAAAGAATAGAAACAAGGTAAAAGCGAATATCAAATTGGCGTCTTGCATCATCAAAAGCATCAAAACCACATTCATAGGGGCTTAATTTTTCGCTATCAGGATTTTGTTTAGCAATAATAAAAGAAGCGATTAACGCAAAACTTGCTATAATAGAGGCGATAACCATAAATAAAAAAATGGGAAAATAATCTAATGCTAAAGAATTCATGATAATTGCTAACTCCAGCTCAAGTTTATGCCCATTTACGCTTTATTTGCAAATGTAATTTAATTTGAAATTAAGTGGCGGGAGTGACGGGACTTGAACCCGCGGCCTCCGGCGTGACAGGCCGGCGCTCTAACCAGCTGAGCTACACCCCCTTTTGGTTAAAACATAAAAGCAACAAATGATTCACTATTTTCTTAAGACAACTTTATTAAAACTAATGAACGACCTTTATATCTTGTGTGTTACTCCTAGCGCATGTCAGCCCTTTTTGTCAAGTTATGGTCGTATAATT
>JAIBAD010000079.1 GCA_019695395.1 Alphaproteobacteria bacterium | reverse complement strand
TCATAATCTTTACCACCTGGATACACATCATTTCCATCTCTGGCTGAGGCATAACCTTCACCCGTGCCAATTTCTAATCTATCACCACCATCACGTCCGGCAACAAGATCTTCATCACGGCCACCACTAAGAACTTCACCCATAGCACTTCCTAAAATGACATCATTTCCACGACCACCCAAAACCTGGGAGATAGATCCAGTATACGCAAAACCATCCCCACCATTGCCAATAATAACATCGTCTCCATTCCCACCTAAAACAGAGTTAGCTCCCAAATAACCAGGGCCTGGTAACCAAACAGCAGAACTATAATAAAGAGCATCATTTCCATCACCACCATCTATATAGTTTTTTCCATCACCACCCATTATGTAATCATTTCCATCACCACCATAAATTGTGTCATCTCCCTTACCACCTTCAAGATAGTCAGCATCACCTTCACCATATAAGCTATCATTACCATCTTCACCCCAAAGATGATCTATACCTGATCCCCCAGAAACAATGTCATTATCATTCCCACCATATAAATTATCATCGCCATCTTGGCCATAAAGTGTATCTGAACCTGTACCACTATAAATTTTATCGTTAAAACGACCACCAATCACTACATCATTACCACCATAACCATATACTTCATTACTATCGTTATAAGCAGTAACAATGACATTATTACCTTCGGTTCCATAATAACGAGTAAGTTCTGTTGTGTCATCGCGTGGATTAAGGCTTCTTGATGTTTCAGATGGTTCAGATGAATTTTTTAATAAGCTTTTTTTAGACAAAGTTGTAGTATTCGTTAAACTATTCTTCATAATTATATATATCCTTTAAGTATAAAATTTATAATATTAGTCGTTAAATTATTTTTTTTAATAACAATATAAAAAACTATAAGTAAATTATATTAATCTTAAACATAAAAATGTAAGTTTATCATAATTATGATATTACAATCTTTCATCACTATTGATTCAAAGTAATAATCATTAAAACCTTTCACCAGAGTGTGAGCTATTAATAATTTTATATATCAAGAAGAATTCTGGATAGATTTTATAAATTTTTATATTGATTATGGGGATGGCGGCTATCAAGAATGGAATAGCCATCATCCTGGGAGGTGGGATGATGGTGATGGGCGGATTCAACAAAGCCGCTATATTCTTGCTCTTGAACTCCTGGATATTTTTGAACCCCAGCATGTCCTTGAACAAAGCCATGCATTTTATCCATTCTTTTCTGTTGGGTTTTGGATGGATCAGTTTGTTGGTTACGCAGAGATTTCTTGGGGTTCAGGCGATTAACCAACCATTTGCTGCTGCCAATGACCATCCGGCTATAGGATAGGCGCTGTGATGGGGTAAGGGTTTTGTCCTGTTCCAATAACTGTTGCGCTTTTCTAACAATACTGGCCACACGGTCGGTAATAAGATCGCTATGGATCCTTCTGGCTTTTTCATACAGGGTGAAGAAATCAGCCTCTTCCATCAACCAGGCCATGATTTGCCGTAATGGGGGAAATACTTCCCCATCTTCCCCTTCATTCAGATTTTCTAAGCTATAGCCCATGGCGAGTTGAATACAGATTTGTTTTCCAAGTTCAGCATCATATAGAATAGACATTCCCTTCTTCCTTTCTTATTAAAGGTCAATAAAAAAGCCCCTGTCCAAGGACAAGGGCTTTAAATGTTTTTTTATCAAAATGGCTTAAGATACAATAATTCAATTATGACAACATCTAACACATTTCTATTTCTTTGTCAAGTGAATTCTTATCATTTATCCATAAATATTTAAATTTGTCTTGGATTTCATTGACATTCTGGCCTAATAAAAAAATAAAAAACATTGGTTAAATTTTAAAAAAATTATTATTTTAATTTTGTTTTTACCTATTCATCTTTGATTGTGAGATTAAAATGTACACCATTCTTTTGCTAACTATGTCCAACGTATTTATGACCTTTGCCTGGTATGGTCATTTAAAATATAACAATGTGGCCTTGTGGAAAGTTATTGCCATTAGTTGGGGCATTGCCTTTTTTGAATATTGTTTAATGGTGCCCGCCAATCGTCTGGGTTATGGCCAATTCAGTGCCGCCCAATTAAAAATTATCCAAGAAATTATTACCCTTTCTGTTTTCGCCATTTTTGCGTTGCTTTATTTGGGTGAACCTATACGTTGGAATTATATGGCAGCCTTTGCCTGTTTAGTGGGTGCAGCCTATTTTATTTTTTATGCCTAAAGAAAAACTGCTGGAACGGGAATCCCAGCAGTTTTTATTAAATATTTAACCAATTATACAGTATGTTTAGGATCAACTACTGCTGTCAAATAGGATTGGCTATATTGATCATTGGTTGCAAAACCCTCAACCATACCAGATCCATCAATCCCAAATCCTGCCATTGCTCCTGCTAATAATGAGATATTATTTTCTGCTGTAAAGGGCATGGTTTTTAAAAAATCGTCAATAGCGATTTTCTTATTTGTATTTGATTGGATATATTCAATATTTTTATAAATATCTTTTTCACCTGTTCCTTTATGAATCGTATAAAATTCATTACGAGATACATATGTAAAAATAAAATCACTGAAATTATCACTTGTGAAATCAACTATATCTAGATCATCCCCACCATCTATTACATCTTCTGCTCTATCTGCTGACATTTTAAATACATCTTCGCCACTATCACCATTTAATTGATCATTCCCCCCTAGATCCGTCATTAAATCGTCCCCAGATCCCCCATATACTTGATCATTATCAAA
>JAIBAD010000078.1 GCA_019695395.1 Alphaproteobacteria bacterium | reverse complement strand
TTGAATATATATTAGTTGGGTATTTTGTATCACAAATTTTATTCCGGCAGCAATAATTGGATTACCGCTTGCCAACGTTTGGCCGCTTCTTCAACCTGCTGATTGCCACAACTTGCTTGCTGATCAACCACCTCGATATTCACAGTATGTATTACATGGCTTGGTAGCAGACCATAATAAACGACATGACGCATAAACCCAATTTTTTGGCTTGAATCACCCGGTAATGGGTAAGGAAGGGTTTTTGTAACGCATAACCCAATAACCCTCGTTTTTGATAAAAACAGATAATCAAAGTTTATAGTTGATTATAAAAAATAATCCTTTATTAAAATTTTAGAATTATATTCTAATTATATGTTTTATTTTTAAAATGGTATTTCTTCTATTGATTATCTGCTATTAAGATCATCATTATGGCTAAATTCCTCGATCTTTAAAGTGATAATAGTTTTATACCATCCAGTAACCCATTTTTTATCAACGATCATGATGCCTAAATTAGTACCTCTGTCATGTTCGATGGAATTAATCGTTAATTTAAAATCTTTTATTTTCTTCGAATCTAAATTAGGACGTGTTTTATTTATTTCTTCCATGAAGAAATTTTTAAGAAATTCCGCAAGCTTAACTTCGGGCTAAGTTAAACTTAGGGTTTTCATTAAACAAATATCATCAACAGAATTCTCTTCCACTTTATCCATAAAACTTCCCCTCATTTAAGTAACTTCTTTCTCTTTACATTTTTATTTATACTGATAAACTAGTCTTATAGTCAAACTAGTTTTCTAAATAGGTTAAAAGATGCGTACTATTGGTGCTTTTGAGGCAAAAACCCATTTATCTGAAATTTTAGAGCGAGCTGCTCAAGGAGAAGAAACTCTTGTTACAAGAAGAGGGATTCCTATAGCTAAGATTATCCCATTCAATAAAAGCCAAAATCTTACCAAAGAAAATACTATTCTAAGATTGAAGAACCTCAGAAAAAATCTGCAGCTGAGGAATTTTTCATGGAAAGAATTACGCGATCAGGGGCGTAGATGATTAAGGTAGTATTGGATTGTTCCATTGCTGTATCTTGGTTTTTTGAAGATGAAGCTTCAGAAAAAACTGATGATATTCTTGCCATTATCCAAGAAGAAGGAGCTTTTGTTCCAGCAATTTGGCATTTAGAATTTGGGAATGTACTCATCCAAGCAGAAAAAAAGAGAAGGATTTCTAGAGCCCAAGTTATCAACTGTTTAGAATTAATTAAAGAGCTACCAATAACAACAGATAACGATCATTCAGATAAATATATGGATAGAATTATTGCATTTGCCCTAGAGCATCAGATTACAACCTATGATGCTAGTTACCTAGAGTTAAGTATGAGGTTAGGACTATCCTTAGCTACTAAGGATAAAAAGTTATATCAGGTTGCAAGCAAACTCGGAATACCAGTCTTACCAAAGTAAACAAAAATTTTCATTATCCTGATTAGTTATTATCCCCAATTAAAGATCATTGATTTGCTGATAAACTTGCCACTTAAGCTTAATATCATCGCGAATTTCTTGCTGCCAATATTCACTATAGGCGCAATCCATGTTTTAAAATCAACATGATCATCTCTCTGAAACCTAATTGTTTTGCTGAATACTCTGCTTGGTCTTGGCATTTGATTACTCCTTTAGCTCAAAGGTTTTTTGAAAAGCTAGAATGTAATGAGTCGTCGATTTTATCATGGCTCCGTTGCAAACCAATTGAAAATTTTAAAACGTTGGTCTAATATTTCCTAATCTTTACCAACCCCTTTTAATTTCTATTCGGAAATTCGGATTTGTGAACATATTCATTCCTAAAATCTCTTGATGCGGATCATAACCAACCCACTCTTCAAATGTAGGTAAGCTGATTTCACGTGCCAAAGTTCCTGACAAAGCTATGCAAACAAAGCCAATAGACTAGGCGGTAATTTTTCTCATTTTTATATTTTTTCTTACAAAATAATTTCTATAATTTATTGTCTAAACGAAGATTTGATGCGGTAAAATGTGATGCAATTTTCACGCTGCTGTGCATCAACCAGCTGGGATTCAATCAAAAACTGGCAAAATGTTTCGGGTGTATCGTCAGGTACGTTTTGGCCCCCATATTGGGCAACTCGTTGGTCGATATTGCGTTCGGCTAATATAGCTGCACATATTTTACCTTCGGGCTGGGCAACATTCCCGTGCTTGTCAATCACAAGGTGGCGCACATCGTTTTTTAAAAGCCCCGATTCATCCAATGCGTTGCACATGGGTTGCATATTACGCAAAACACATTCCAAACAAATTGATAAAGCCTGTGACGCCGAATATGGAATGATTACGAGAATCAATATTTGAATAATACGCATGTGTCTTTGCCTCTCTTCCTATTTGTTATGATCATAAAAAAGTAATGATATCAATACGTCTATTATACTCTGATATTACTTTTATTTAATTCCACGGCATCTTGTTTTGTTGGTAAAAATCCTGACATTTTTTTTGTTTTTTTTCTGCCACAATTTCATTACCAACAAGAAAACGGCAAAATGTTTCGGGTGTTTCAACTATCATTTGGTTGCTGTGGGTCTCTATTTGTCTTGTAACATAACGCTTTGCCAGCGCTTGTTCACAAAATTTTGTTGGCATCCCGCCTGTTTTTTCTGTTGTGTTTCTTAGCCCCAAATATTGAACCCCAGGCAATAATAGATTAGCTTGTGCCAATTCGGTGCATACCGGCTGTAATTCATACAGCAAACATTGAACGCAAAAATCAAATGCTAAGGCCTGTTTCATTGACAGGCACAGGGTTATGGCAAGAATATAC
>JAIBAD010000077.1 GCA_019695395.1 Alphaproteobacteria bacterium | reverse complement strand
AATAGCAGCAAAGTGCGTACCTAAAGATGAGTTTTGATTTAATTTGTCATTTTTATCATTTTTAAGTTCAGCTTGTTTTTTCTCGTCAGCTTGATCATCTAATAAAGCAATTTCTATAGGAACTGTTACTTTGGAACGATCACGCCATAATACTATATCCACTTTTTTACCTATCGGGGTTGTTGCAACCAAACGTGGAAGCTCACGCATTTCTGTAATAGCTTGATTGTTAAAGGAAAGAATTACATCTCCTTGTTTAAGTTTTGCTTTAGAAGCTGGACTATCGGGTTGCACTTCAGAAATTAAAGCGCCTTGGGGTTTATCAAGATTTAAGGCATCTGCCAATTCTGGTGTGACAATTTGAATTTGTACACCTAACCAACCACGCTTTACTGTTCCTTGTTCTTTTAAAGATGTAATAATAGATTTTACTATGTTTGAAGGTATAGCAAAACCAATACCCACACTTCCACCATTTGGTGAAAATATTGCTGTATTAATACCAATCACTTGGCCTTGCATATTAAAGGTTGGTCCACCTGAATTCCCACGATTAATAGCAGCATCAATTTGAATAAAATCATCAAAAGGTCCTGAACGTATATCACGTCCTCTTGCTGAAATGATACCTGCGGTTACAGAACCACCTAACCCAAAGGGATTCCCAACAGCTAATACCCATTCACCAACTTGTGCCTGATCAGAATCACCAAATTCTGCCACAGATAATGGACTATCTGTATCAATTTTTAAAAGTGCTAAGTCAGTTTTACTATCTTTACCAATAAGTTTGGCTGGAAATTCTTTGCCATTTGTTAATTTAACTTTTATTTCTTTTGCATCATTAACTACATGATTATTTGTTACAATATAACCTGACGAATCAACAATAAGACCTGAACCTACAGCCACAGTTGTTTGGTCTTTATTGTCATTATCCATACCTTGACCAGGCATTTCAAAAAAACGACGAAATAATTCTTCAAATGGTGATCCTGGAGGGAAATTAAATTCAAATTCTGGAGGTAATTCCCTTCTTTGTACAGATTGTAGAGCTGCAATATTGACAACCATAGGTGTGACTTTTTTCGCTAATTCAGAAAAACTCTGAGGAAAATCAGCCGCATTTACTGAAAAAGGAACCAAAAAAATTATGAAAAAGTTTATTAGAAATGTACGTAAGATAAAAGAGCGCATTGAAAATAATCTCCTAGAATGGATTTAATGCTTATAATTTTATACTGGATTACAAAAAATTATCTTATTAGTTAAAATTAAGCTTCTATATTATGAACAAGAAACTTATGCTGATACATAAGATATAAAATAATAAATTCAAGCCATTATAATAAAATTGTAATAAAAATTATCTTATAGTTTAAAAACTAATTATTAAGAATATAAAAAAAAGCCACCTAAAAGGTGGCTTTTCATTTATTAAAAAAATTTATCTTTGTGATAATTGTGAAAATTCAATTTTGCCTTTATTTTTCTTTTGCAATAAAGGAGCTTGATCATTTTTTGATACAGTTCCCAAAGAAGGCATATTTTTTGTAGAGATTACCTCTGCTGTAGGTTGAGCAACTTTATCATCTGTTACTTTTAAATTAGAAGATTGAACAGTAGCAATTTTATTCTCGATCTGATTTTCCGTTTGGATAGGTTTTAAACCTTTATTTGCAAATTGAACAACACCTTTACTTCCAGTATCAATAGGTGAATTGTTTACATTTACTTTTTGTGCCGGAACAGAAATTTGCTGTTTTTTTGTTTCTACTATTAAAGAAGCTTGTTGAGAAGATTTTTTGATATCTTTAGGTACAGAAGCAAAACGGACAACGCCATTTTTTTGTTCTATAGGTTTTTGAACAGTAGATGCAGTATTACTTTGAACTGAAGAGGTCGCAGCATTAACCTTAGCTGCAACTATTTGGCCATCAACCTTTTGAGCTTTAGTAGCTTGTTGAACAATTTCAGAAGTTGGTTTATTTATATCTTTTGAAGGTGAAGATACCGTTGCTATTGAACGAACATTACTTAAATTTGGACGCATAGCTAAAGATTTACCTGCTTGATCTTTATTAATTTTTTCCAAATAGGCAATACTTGGTACATTTAAACCCTCTTGGCCTTGTTGGTTATTAATTTGGTCATGACGATATTGGCGCCACACACTACGCATAGTTGCATAATAATCAAGTGAATTGTTTTGTAATTGATCAAGAGCGTCAATAGCTTCTTCGCGTCTAGAAATACCATCCATACCGCCTCTAATATATGGCACATAAACTGGGGCACCAATACTTGCAAGAGCTAAATTTGTTGGATCAAAAATTAAACCTACAAGAGTACCAACCGCATCTCTTGGATTAGAAGGACCAAAAATTGGTAATACTGTATATGGGCCTTCAGGAACCCCCCACACTGCAAGAGTTTGACCAAAATCTTCTTCTTGATAAGGCATATCAAGATGATCTCCAGCCACATCAAATAACCCCAGAAGTCCAGCTGTAGAATTTACCACAAATCTTGCTAAAGTATTTCCAGCATTAGGAGATAATTGTAATAAATCATTGGCGAATATATAAGGTGAGCGAAGATTTCTTAAAAAATTTCGAATAGCATCACGACCAAATTCAGGTACAGCATATCTATACCCTTGAGCAACAGGTTTAAGAAAATAGCGATCTACCTGATTGTTAAACCCAAAAATTGCTCGATTTGTAGGTTCATAAGGATCATTTAAAGCTTCATATTCTGCAAGTTCTTCAGGATCTGTAGGTGCAGTAGCGCATCCAGAAAGTAATAAAGATAAAAGGAAAACAGTAACAAATTAAATTTGTTTATTCACTTTATTTTTATAAATACCTTCTATTAAAGAGAGTACTATATAAACAATAAATAGTATAATAATTCCATCAAATTGATAA
>JAIBAD010000076.1 GCA_019695395.1 Alphaproteobacteria bacterium | reverse complement strand
GCCACCATATTAAAAACGCCCTGCGTACATAAGCGCTGCTGCCCTGTTAACAAAATTTCAGCCATCATTGTGACTTCGACGCTTAATGACCTTCTGCCTACACGGATAACTTTCCCCGTAAATTCGACAATTTCGCCAACATTAGCCGGGGCACGAAAATCAATACGTTCAACCGAGGCGGTTACAAATTTTACACGCCCATATTGCGTTGCGGCAATAAAAGCAACTTTATCCATAAAAGCTAACCCTAAGCCACCGAATAAGGTGCCGTGGTGATTGGTGTCACCCGGAAAAACTAAATCAATTAAACGTACTTGCTGCATTATAGTCTCGCTCAACGATAAATTTATTAATCATATTATAGTTTTTTGCATTGCGGCACAAGTGACTAAGAACAAATTGTATTTTTAATTAAATTCGTTTACTGTCCGACTTTAATATTTGTAATTTTCCATTTTAAAAGATTTGCAGTTGCGTGAGGAGATAAAGAGATGAATAAAAAATTTATATGTGTTTTTTCGCTTATTATGTTTATTTTTTCTGTTGCAAAACTATCTGCCGCAACTCTACCAACATCGGTTAATTTGGAAGATTTTACCTGTAAAGATTTTATTAATGTCATGACATATGAATATCAAGAAAAGAACATTAGTTACGATAATCTTAGTACAAATTATCTACTGATGTGGATGGAGGGACACTCCGCACAATCCAGTAGAATTATATCTTCTGACCTTCTAACACAGATTGTTGGTAATTTTAGCAATAATTGTCTTGAAAATCCTGGATCATCGGTTCTTACGGTTTACCGAACTGAACGTAAAATGTTGTTGGATCAGTATAGTGATAAAGAAATTATCAGCGATAGCCTAGAAATTACCGACAGGCCTTGTCGTTCTATCCCCAGAGACGATAAAGGAAATTTTGTCCAAGACACGCGTTTTATTATTTTCTGGATTAATGGTTATATATCAAAAAGTTCCATCTTCAGTTTTAGCGCACTAGATAAACTGATTACAGATATTGAGAAAAAATGCACTCAAGAGCCAAATTTGAATATTATGTCTTTAATTAAGGAAATAAATTAAAGCTTTTGATCACTGCCATAATTACTAACTCAAATATTGCTAGTGGTTTTTCTAGATAATTAGCGTGTGTGTTGCGAATTCATATTCCAAGCTAGTTTTACTATGTGTTAGTATGGCCGTTCTTAAAGCTTTACGCACGCCTGTTCATAAATAACCAAAAATAGTTGGCACAAATACCATCAAATTTCTTTATATGATACTTGGCGTGTTTCCAACAATCTTCGGTCTTATTGATATAATTTTCTTATCTATAAACAAAACCGAATGATCGATTTTGGTATACATAATGATCCAGTGCCGTTTTAGCGCTTGCCTATTGCCGAGTAATCTTGGTACAAAACGATCATTGCGGTAGGTTCTTTATTTCTTATCCCTTTACAACAACCGATTCGATCTCAACCAGTAATTCTTTCATGGCTCAACCAGAAACTGGTTAGATAAGCGAGAACGGTTGTGAATATGGGCATGCAAAAAAGCCGTCTCAGCAAATACAAACCTATCGTTTGATAAAACTTTTGTATCTGGTTTGCATACCTGAATAGTAGCCGAATTTCAGAATCTAGGCGATATGAGCATGAGCGCGCATATGATTTTTACCGCGTGCAAGGAATTATCACTTTTCTAAAGGACAAAACAAAGACATGTTATTAGGTATACCTGATGAAAGCTATTGATGTACTTTTATTGAAAAGACACTACCCAATTTGGGAGTGGATTGATTTTATCATCGCTGTTGATGTTTTACCACTAAAGTCACCTAATGGAATTTTGCTACCAATAACTGCTTTGTCGCCAATACGTATCATTCCTTTAGCTGGCCCCAACACATTTACCGTCAAGCGGTATGGATTTTTTTCATAACGAAAATCGTGCTTGAGGTGGGCGGGTAAGGTTAATTTACGGTGCTGCATAAATGTTTTCATGAAATCTTCAGATGGAATTCCGGTTTCCGGATTTCGGGTTGGCACCACACATCGAGAACAGGGATTAGTAACAATTAGCTCTGCCTTACCCAATCTTAATATCCCCCCTGTTTCGGCATTTGGGGTAATTGAATCCTCCCAGTATGCTTCAACTCCTTTAATAATAATATTTACACGCATCCGGTTAATCATTTCTGATAAGGTAATAGTTGGCGTAAAATATTGGCCAGCCGCAATCAACGACGCTTCTGAACCAATAGTTGGACCAGGCGATTTTCTATCATCGGGAAATAACGAGACCGGATCATGTTTTAACTCAATACCCTGTAGGCCAAGTTGCTTGGAAACCCAAGCTGTAATTTCTAAACGTTGCTGATCCATATGAAAAGACTGGGGTTCTGGATGCTCGAGTGACCATAACGTAACTACTCTTAGCTTTACGTCAAAGGATGCCCGAATTCGATGAATAGCTTCGAATCTTTTTCCATTTACATAACGACCATCTGGGGTAAAAAAAGCAAATTCCCGATCACCAACCAATCCACCTGCAGATGTAAAAGTGGCCGAATCAACCGACATACCCGGTAGTGATTTGAAGGGATAAATAATAATGTTGGAAATTTGCGCCATAAATCTTTTTTAAACCTAAACAAACTTGTTCATAAAACAATATCTATATTTATAACTATTCAGAAACCATGCACCGAAACTGCACAGAAATTGATCAAAAAAACAAGCTAATCACTCTATACATAAGAGGTTATAGCAAAATTCTCAGACTTAATTTTACTAAGTACAGAAACATTATTTTCTAAATCCAACATCATTCACTTCTAGTACAGACAGAATAAAAAAAGTGAAATTTATTATGCATAACAGACAGACACCTGCTTTTCAAAGCAAAAAAGCGCTTCCTAACACTTTTTAGCTATTTGATTATAATAAGTTACTGTCGATAAAAGGGGAAATAAATATAATATAAGGGAAGCAAAAGAAACTAGCCTTACAGTTACAGGCACGATCAACGCACTGTGAAGACCGAATATATCATCTTGGAAGCGGGGGCAAGATTTGAACTTGCGGCCTTCAGGTTATGAGCCACATGGCTTATTCTTATATACATTTTAATAAAATTTAATTTACATAGCTAAACTCTAATATTATAGTCAGTTTAGTGTTA
>JAIBAD010000075.1 GCA_019695395.1 Alphaproteobacteria bacterium | reverse complement strand
ACCGTGCAAGTTATGAAGATGATTGGTTTTAACAATTAAATAGCAAGTTTCTTCTTTTATATATTGATGGGTTTTATGTCAGATTATTGGATATAAAACCCATTTTATTTTGTACCAGGCTTATATTAAATCAGGGAAATTATTAAACTTAACCGTCCTTAATGGTAACGTCTTAACTGATTCAATTGCTAAATTTCATGATGTTTGATTCTAAAAAATGACATTGCCCTAATTTTTTAGCGTTTCTATACAATTTTATGAGAGTTCGTTTTTACTGTGTCTTAAAATCTACAGTAATGAATTTTAATCATTACTATTTTATCTCTATAGAGCATTTTACCAATATTAATAGCCAATTTCACCTAATGGGTTAGAAAACTAAGGTTCATCAATGGATGAGTTATTTTAATACCATGGGGTAAAATAGACTAAAATATAAGTTTTTATGAGTTTTGCATAACGTGAAATTTTAAAAAAAACTTTGCAGCCTATAAAAAATCGATTATGTTTTTCACATAACTATTCTGATTATTTTCACTTTTGCATTATATCCGAACTTAGACCCTTGTTTACTCAAGGGTCTTTTTTTTTGCTTTATCAAAGGTTTTGGCGATGAAAAATTTAATTTTAAAATGGCGTGTTTAGGTAAAAATGATCCTGTGTCTATGTTGTAGGAATTACCATTTAGGTTGTGTTTAGGGTAAGTGTAGGGGGGAACTCTCATTAGAATACTGGGAGACGATTTAGGGTGGCATTTGGCTTAGGCTCTCGTAGTTTTGTATATGCTTTGAAATCCCGTATGAAATGATTCTAGCCTACCATCTAAAATAACTGTCCCTTGTGGTGAGGTTGATTTGAGAATAGCTTTGAATAGGGATCAACGCTGTAAATGGTAAAGGTATCAGGAATTTACGGATTTATTGTGTACGCGGTATCCACCTGCTACATAGCTGTGAAGTTTATCAACCGTAAAATTATAAACGGTTTGACCTGACGCATAATAATCGTAATTTGGCACAGCAACCTTACGCCCCACGGCATTTACAAGATAAACATGGTCATCCAGTTGACCAAGCGGTTTATATTTCCAAGCTATATTATCATTACCCGCCGGTTTTTGTGCCAAGGATCTTGAAATAGCTCGGGCAATTTTATAGGCAGAAAATTGAATAGATTGGCTGGTTAATGGATATCCATAACCTGTGGCCCGTTGTATTTTCATCGCTAATTCTTCTTTTTCACCACCCGGAAAGAAATTTATCCATTTTTTATGGTAGGGTTCTTGGCTTTCATAAGGGCGTACCACAGTTAAAAATGGATGCGTGCCGGTTACAAAAACATCACTGGTTATGTGGTGTATGGATGATTCTGATATCAAACCTTGCACAGCATGATGATCTCTTGCGGAATTCAGGATGTTCCATGGTTCAACCGTAACGGATACCGAGGGCATTTTATAAATAACTTGATCTTCATGGGTATGGGTTTTGGTGACCAACCCTGGCTGTAAAGGTCCTAACCCCACATATCCCATTACCCAATCCCCAATCATAACCTGTTCAATTGGTTTATGTGTTCCATCAGCCATTAAAATTTGTGTACCCGCCCCAAAACATGAATCTTCCGGGAAATCTTTTTCTATAAGCATATTATGTTGCCCTTCACCTAAAGATAGTGGATTAGGTTTTATCCCTTTTTTATTAATCTTTAAATCATAAATATCCTTATATCTTGCTGGTTTTAGCTTAATATAAGATGGCATGCCAGAGCAGTTAGATTCAGTGCGGTCGGATTCAAAGCAGTCAGATATAGTGGGACACATCATGTAAAAGCCTCCCTAACCTTTACAATCTATTTATTCGTTATATCACTAGTTTTATTTTTATCATACTGTTATTTAAATTTATTGATTCGTAGCATACATTAATTTGGCCATTAGCTGACCTTTTCTACCCTATAAGCTGCACCCTTTGTTAACCCAATTACTTTATAAATTAAGAGTATTATAAGAACATTATGTAAAAGGTTATTGACTTATTATCAATATAATAATATAAATTCATATAACATATGAATCACATTCATTAATATGATTAGATGATCCCTGATCCATCTCATGTTAAAGAATTTGCTTTTCCTCTTTGGTTAATTCTTGTATAGTGTTCCTTAACAAACAACCAAAACTTTAGTCCTTGGAAATTAATAATCTAAATTTCTAAGGACTTTTTTTTACATATATTGACTTATATTAGATCTATATCGTAGAAATTAAAAATCATAAGAAAAACCGCTTATGCCGTTAGTCCTTTGCTTTTTTTAACCTACAAAAAATTGTCCCCATTTAAATTAATTAAAATTTGAATTGATAATTAATTAATTTATGGGCTCGCTAATCCTTATAGCAACTTTAGCGTATCTTTAAATAAGATTATATTAACAGCTAATAAATTATTTTTTCGAATCTTCTGATCAATTATTTGCTTATATCCATTTCTGCTATCCATTTTTATCTAATTTATTTTTTGCCCAATCAATTCTGATAGAGTCAATATTTCTATTTTTGATGCTTTTTGATTCGTTTTGGCAAAGACGAAATAATTTTTATGATGTATTTTTATCACATTTATGAGTGTAGAATCAGTGTCCTATATCTCAATTTTAGCATTAAAATTTTGATAAAAATTTGAACCCGATAAACTGGTTTACAAAAAGTTATATTAAGAAAATTTATATTAGCAATCACAATTAAAAAGTTTAAGGGGATAAAGTATACCCAAAAAATATCACCAATCATGATTGGTAATTTTCATGGTGAGATATTCGAGTAAATTTTACTATTTATCATAAAAAACAACGGTTAGTCCTTAAACATCAACATATTATTAAAATATCAACCTATGTCAGGATAATTGCTCATTGCACTTTTTTTACGGGATGCTACCAATCCAGCCAGGCTTATTAGAATATTGCCCTGTACTTTTCATAGGATTGCAAAACTCTAATAAGTTAGCTAAATCCATTAGGATAATTGTCCACCAACACTTTCATAAGACTTTATAAAAGCACCGCGGATCGATTAGACTTAGTAGCAACTGATAAGTTCAGATATCTGTGTGGCTAAGATTAACGGTAACTATTTTGGCTGTGCATTTTGTTTGCTATCTAATCTTGCACACCTTGTCATCTCACTTGGTTTTATTCTGTTGTGTTGCATGATCGACAATTTTAAAAAAGCTTACTCATCATGAAGATTTATCCCCAGATTTATCACCATTCTAGTTGAATAGAAAATTACTTGCATCTGATCCCTATTTAAACAACTGCGTTTCACATATATACTTTTATGTGCGAGCACGGATTGATTAAATATATAGTTTTAAAAAGGGTCTGAGTATTTAGTTTATCTTGGTTTTTTGGTTGACGACTAGGAGTTATTCCTAAGTTAATTTATAGTTATTCTAATTTATTCAAATTTT
>JAIBAD010000074.1 GCA_019695395.1 Alphaproteobacteria bacterium | reverse complement strand
AAAAATTTAATTTACGGTTATAAACGTTGCGCTGTTGATCAAAGGAAACTTCACCCCGATGATATTATAAAATTATTAAATCTGGATAATTTTCTTAAGCGCAAACCAGAATACCTTTCTGGGGGTGAAAAACGTCTGGTGTCCCTAGGCCGTGCCTTATTAGCCAATCCTCAAGCAATTATTATGGACGAACCATTAACCAACATCGATACGCAATTAAAATATAAAATTTTAAATTATATTGAACAAATACCAAATTTGCTTAATATTCCTATAATTTATATTACGCATGATGTTGATGAATTAATTCATATTTCGTCATCTTTGAACAAAGTTGAACATGGTACGTTAATTAATCAAGAAAATAATAATCAAGATTTATCTATCAAAGATTTATTATTAGCCAAACATACTATTCAAAATGATCTTAAGGTCACAATTGAAAAACATGATCCATCTATGGGATTAACCCATGTCTCTGCATCTGCTGGCTTTTTTATGATTCCCCAGATCGATAGGGGAATTGGTGAATCTTTACATTGTAAAATAAATGCCCAAGATGTAAATTTGGCCATTATCCCACCTTTGATGACAAGTATTGAAAATACCCTTCCAGGAATTGTTGAAGAAATAACAGAAATTGATCAAACATTAATGCTGGTTAAATTATCTATGGGCAATACATCATCCGAGACAATATGGTCCATTATCAGCAAACAAGCATTAAAAGATTTAAATCTAAAAACAACCCAACAAATTTTTGCACTGATTAAAGTATCAAAAATTAAAGTAATATAAAAAATCCAAGCTTTGATATTAATATAAAGGCTTTACATAAATATTCTGCAAAGCCTTTACCAATATTAAGGTAATGGTTTTGTAATGGGTTCAAAAACTAAACTACCACTATGGGGTATTGGATCTGGAATGGGTCCTGTAAGAATACCAAATCCACCCATTGTTGATTTTAACCGATCCACCAATTGTCCAACATTTTCGCTCGTTTTTGATAAAAGCCCAGCTTTCATTAAAGCATCAAAATCAAGACCTACGATATCTGGAGTATGTGGGTAAGTGGTGGTGTAGTAATCTCCAAAATAAACATATTCAATGTTGGTATTCATTTCACATGTATCACGTTCATAAGAAGAACCGTTAGAATTAACCTTGTAACGGCTATAAAAATAAACTGTATGAGTTTGTTCATCAAATTTATAAGAATATTGGGTATTATGAGCTTCAAGGACTAATGTGTCCAAGCCATCTCCACCGTCTACACGGTCATATTCGACATTTCCATCTGCTACAGGTAATTTTCCACCACTCTTTTCAAGCTGTTTATAATATTCAGCATTATAACCCTCAGGTGCCAAGAGGTCATTACCCACACCACCCATTAATGTATCATTACCATCTTCACCTTCTAATTCATCATCTCCTTCATCGCCTGTAATAAAATCATGACCTCTACCCCCAGATATTTCATCCTTACCTTGACCACCATATAAAATACTATTTCCATCTCCATCTATAATTCTATCATTACCATCTTCACCGTACATAGTATTATCTTGGGTGTATGACCAACCTGCTGCTGTAACTAAATGATCATTACCCTTCCCCCCATACATAGTATTATATCCACCACCACCATCTACATAATCATCCCCATCTCCACCTTTTAACGTATCATTACCCTCTTCACCCCACATCTGATCATCGCCTTCATAACCATAGAGGGTGTCATTCCCATCATCTCCTATTATTTTATCATCACCATTTAAACCTACTAAAACATCATTGCCTGTCCCCCCATTTAGTTCATCATCAAGATCACCACCAACTAAAAAATCATCCCCATCATTGCCAAACAAACTATTTTCTTGATCAAATTCACCAAGTACCGTGTTATCACCATTATCACCTGTATAAGTTAAAGAAGCCCATCCATCTTGAGCATAAGGTAATCTTAATGATGTCAAATTAATCAAATTGTCATCAGTACTAGCTAATTGATTAGATAGTAAATTGCGTGTCTTTTTATTTTCTGATTTTTGCATTATTTTTCCCTTTATTGCATAATTATAAAAGTTAATAATAATTAATATTGGTTAATAAATAGTTAATTATTAATTTTTTTTATAATAAAGGTAGGTTTTATAGAGACTTACCAATGTCATGACTAAAGGAACGCCATGAAAAATAAGAACAACATATGCTGGAAACATAAATTCAAAAAAGAATGAACTAATTAACATGCCTATGGCAAATCCAACAGATTGCATCATGCGCAATAAACTAAAGGCAGGTAAGCGAATTGTTTCATCCGTTTTTTGAACACGGGTTATCACAGCAACCTCGGCAAAACCATCCCCTATCCCTGCAAAAAAGGCAGCAATTAAAATAGGTAATAAATGATTAAATTGAAAAACAGCAATAAAACCCAATGACATTAAAGCGATAGAAGCAAAGAATATATATTCCATTAATCTGATTTGTTTTTGTAAATCCGTCCCCAAATATCTATTTAATGTGTTGGTAAATTGGGCACCCATGAATTTACCTATCGCCCATATCGCCAAAATATACCCCATAATTTTTTCTGGTTCTTGGTCATTAATAATTTTTGAAAAAATAGGCAATCCCACACTATGGGCCGCGCTTCCTAGTGTATCAGTTAAGGCTACAATAAGTACAAGTAATAAAATGGGAAATCCTTTAAGCCCTTGGATAAGCAAACGCCATTCTTGAATAAATTTGGGAATATTTTTTCCAACATACCGATTGAAATTAAAACGCAAAGGTAAAATTAAAAAAGCGGCCACAATATAAACCACCATATTAATACCAAATAAGCCACTATAACTGGAATAAATAAGAATAACCCCAGCTGACAAGCTCCCTAAAACTGTCCCCAAAGATGAAAAAGATGTCAAAAGGCTGTTTATTTTAATGATAGAATTATCTTTAACCAAATATGGAATTTGGCTGTTCAGACCAACAGAAAAAATTGTATTCCCAAATCCCAAAACAAAAGCAACCAATGGCAAAATTAAAAGATGATTATGTTGAGGAATAATTATAATTAATGATAATGCACCTGCCCGTAGCATATCAGTTAAAGCCAAAGGCATAGCACCTGGATATTTTCTAAATATATTGGTACTGCCAAGGCTGGCAGTTATACCACCTAAAACGCGCCCTGTTAAAACAATACCAACTAAAACTGCATTCTGGCCTAGCATATAGGTATAACTACTTAAAGCCACCATATTAAGAAAAGCGCCAAAATCTGAAAAAAATCTAGCTACAACTAAAAAAATAGAATTGTAAAAAGTATTGTCAACAGATGCCATATTCATGATCCATTTCAATGGTAACCAACTTTCTTACTGCACGATCTAAATATCATGAAGTATTTCTATGAAACCATGCATCAATAACAAGTATTTCTTCAAAATCACCTCCAACAGAATCTCTTATTTTTTATGGTCAACATACCATAAAGTTTTTCTATTTTAGGATGTAGAGTAATAACAGGTAAACAATTTTTTAACCCTAAAGCCTAG
>JAIBAD010000073.1 GCA_019695395.1 Alphaproteobacteria bacterium | reverse complement strand
TAACAGGTATTAATCAAATAAAAACGGGGGAAATTTTAAATCAAAAAGCGAAAACATTTGACCATAAATGGCAAGGTGATGCAGAAGCCATGACCTTATCCACAAATAAAAGCATTATTATTGCTTTTGAAGGTAAAAATAGATTATGGCGCTATCAAAATGGACCAACCCCTTTTCAAAATGTTGGTGAAGATATTCCCATGCCAAAAAATCTTGATGGTCTTAGCGAAAATCATGGGATTGAAGCAATCGCAGAATACAAAACCAATTATTTAATTATTATGGGCGAAGGTAATGAAAAAAAGAAGGATCCTATCCCCGGCTGGTACCAAGATGATGATCACCAATGGCAACAAATTTCATTAAAATTTGATGAAGATTATACGGTGTCTGATCTTACATCATTGAATACGGATAATCTTTTACTAGTTGAAAGAAAATTAGGATGGTTTGGATGGCGTATAAGATTTTCTTTACTTTCCACCAAGCAATTAAAACCAAGCGCAA
Organism: Alphaproteobacteria bacterium; assembly: GCA_019695395.1. NCBI lineage: Bacteria > Pseudomonadati > Pseudomonadota > Alphaproteobacteria > Alphaproteobacteria bacterium. The sequence goes on along the minus strand of JAIBAD010000073.1, from coordinate 3,347 downwards.
CACTTGACCGAAATATTATTAGTGTTCTTTCTCTACCTTTTCCAACAGATAATTTTGAAGCCATCGCCGCTTATCCCAAAACAAATAACGAATTTATAATTTATTTGATGTCAGATGATAATCGTAACCCTTTGCAAAGAACTTTGTTTTTGCAATTTAGTTTAAATTTTGTGCATTAAATGATCTAAAGAATCCATTTTTGTTGGATGTCATCAAGTTTTTCATTTTCTATACCCCATCTTATATCTGCCATAAGATGGTTCATAAAATGTATGTTATGAAAAGTTACAAGAGACATTCCTAATAATTCTTTCACTTTAAATAAATGGTGAAGATAAGCTTTTGAAAAATTTTGGCAACAATAACACCCACATTCTGGATCAATAGGTGTATCATCTTCAGCACACCATGCATTTCGTAAATTCATGCGTTCTTGATTTTGCCGCTTTACAAGAGCATTTCCATGACGCGCTAATCTTGTTGGAATAACACAATCAAATGTATCAATACCCATTTTAACCCCATAAAATATATCGGCAATTCCCCCAATACCTAAAAGATGGACAGGTCTTTGACGATCAAGATTTTTCATGGCGAAACCAACGACCTCACGCATTTGCGTAATATCACCACCCAATGATCCCCCAACCGCATGACCAAAAAAAGGGTGATTGTTTAAAAAATCTGCTGCTTCCAATCTTAGATCTTCATAAACACCACCTTGAACAATACCATAAAGAGCTTGTCCCGTGGGTTTTGTTTCTTGCATTATTTCAAATTGTTTTAAGGAACGCAAAGCCCAGCGGTGGCTTAAGGCTAATGATTTTGCTGTATAAGCACGATCCACATGAAAAGGTGTACATTCATCCAACACAAGAATAAGATCTGCCCCTAATTTACATTGAATATCAATCGAACTTTCTGGTGTTAATATTTGTTTTGATCCATCCCAATAAGAACGAAAAATTGCCCCCTCTTCAGAAATTTTAATCAAAGTTACTGGTCTGTCATGTTGCGCTTTTCCTTTGATTTCACTGGCGACTGACCCATATCCCAAACTAAAAATCTGAAATCCACCTGAATCCGTTAACATGGGTCCATTCCAACCCATAAATTTATGTAAACCACCCCTTCTTGCTATGTAATCCGCACCAGGTTGAATCATAAGATGATAGGTATTTGCCAAAATGATTTGGGTATTTTCACGCAGCAAATCTGCAGGAGAGGCAGATTTAATTGATGCTTTAGTTGCACAAAAAATAAAATTTGGAGTTTCAATTGCCCCATGGGGGGTTATAAGATGTCCCAATCGTGCTTTCGAATTTTTATTTTCATGAATAATATTAAAAGAAAAACCAGGATACAAATTTATATCCCAATTTTACAAGGATAAAGCAGATGTATTTTTTCGATCTTGGAACGGTAAACACCGGCGGGCTAAATACATAACTGGTGTTTCGGTTAATGCCAAGGCTAATCTTATAAAATATGTACCTAAAATATAGGTAAAAATTAATGTATGCATTTCAACAGGTTCTGGTGCCAAAATATACCAAGCTAATGTGCTAAAAACTATATTATCAATTAAGGCTGATACAGCTGTTGATCCTGCGGCTCTAAGCCATAACATACGTCCCTTAGTTAGACGGCGAATTGTTTGAAAAACCCAAATATCGTTAAATTGACTTACCAAATAGGCGCACATACTTGCAACCAAAATTGCAGGTATTGGTAAAAACAAGGATAGAATATGGTTATGATTACCACCATCTTGATCAGGTGGCAATGGATGATACCCCAAAGCAATGGTCATCATCATTGTCATCATAATCATACCAGCAAAACCTAAAAGGACAGCGCGTCTTGCTACTGGTCTTCCATAATATTCTGTTAAAATATCGGTTGCCACATAGGTTGTTGAAAACAAAACAGTTCCTAAAGCAACAGGATCTGGATAAATAGAAAATTGAACAATTTTTAAAACTTGAATATTTGCAGCAATGACAGCAACAGCAATATAAATTTGTAATCCAGCAGCCCCAAATAGTCTTAAAAGAATAAACATCACCAGATAACACACAACCAAATCAATCGCCATAACCCATTCTGGAGTTAGACCATTCATTAAATTGATTATAAATTCAAAAGATATGCCCATCGCCCACAATTATTAATATAAATAGTAAAAACTAAAAAATTGCCCAATATTTCTTAAGTTTTATTTAATGACTAATTTTTAGCAGCCAAAGTCATCGTATGACCCGAGGCTCTTTTTTTAGAGATTAATTTTTTTAAACGACGTGCTTCTTTTGAAAGAACATCATTTGATTGATGTAATAGATAAGCATCTAATCCTCCTCTATGTTCAACACTTCTTAAAGCTTGAACAGAAAGTCTTAAATGGACAGAACAACCTAATGTTTCACTAATTAGATGGGTTTCTTGTAAATTTGGTAAAAAACGGCGGCGTGTTTTATTATTGGCATGGCTTACCTTATTGCCATACTGAACACCTTTACCCGAAAGAGCACAACGACGAGACATAATTTAAATCCTATATAAATATACAAGAGTTAATCTTGTATGAAATTCTGCAGAAAGATAGATTTTTAAAAGAAACAAAGAATTTCGTCAAGTATAAGCTTTATTTCGAATCACCCAACCGTTCTGTTGAACTTCGTTCAATAACCAAAGCCAAGGGCATTAATCCCGTATTATTGGCCTTAAGACAATGGCGCAAGCCCTTTGGAATCACAATACCTTCTCCTGCCTTTACTGTATAATCTCCTTGATCTGTTTGAAAATAACTTCCTTCTAACATAAGAAAAGCTTCATCTTCATTTTGATGACTATGCCATTTCAAACTCTCCCTGGAATTTAACTAAACGAATCACAAAATCATCTATATGAGCTAAATCTACAGGATTATAAGCCTTCATTATTGTATTTTTGATTTGATCTACAGAAAAATAATTTTACCGACATTTATTACCTTTCTTAATATTTAATTTATAATATTATTTTATAGTAGAGAAAAATTATTGCAATTATCCAAATAGTGTAACTTTAATAACTATAAATACAAATATTCTTCATTAAGTTATATTAAAATATATTATATATAAATATAATTTTATTTTATAAAAAATTTATTATATTATTTAAAATTTTATTAACTCTTTTTTAATAATTTCACTAAATAATTCAAAATATTTTTTTAAAAAAATATTTATTAGGAGTTATTTAATGAAACGTTTAGTGACAATTTTTACTACTACCGCAATTATATTAACCTATAATGCATATCCAACAATAGCAGCTACTATATGCTCAAGTGATAATAGTGT
>JAIBAD010000072.1 GCA_019695395.1 Alphaproteobacteria bacterium | reverse complement strand
CCCAAGATATTGATGGTTTTGTCTTTTGGACACGGAATCCTAAACCCTTTTTAGAGTCACTTGTGAAGGTTAAAAATCTTAAGCTTCCCTTTATAATACAATGGACCATCACCAATTATCCCAAAGAACTTGAAAAATCCGTTTTGCCTATGGATCAAGCCATAGATTTAATGCACCATATTTCCAATCTTTATGGGCCAGATGTTTGTGTGTGGCGTTATGATCCAATCATAATGATTGAAAACCATATGGATCCTTTATGGCATGAAAAAAACTTCAAAATGTTGGCAGAAAAAATTCAAAAGGCAAGTAATGAGGTTGTTATGTCTTTTTATCATCCTTATCGCCACAGCCAGCAACGATTGAAAAAAGAAAACATCCCCGTCTTTGATATAGAATTTGAAGAAAAGATAATTTTATTACAAAAATTATTTGTTATGGCCAAGGATTATGGGTTTGCCCCAACTTTATGTTCGCAATCCCAATTTTCGGATCCACATACCCCTATTCAACCAGCCAAATGTATTGATGATCTGCGCTTTAGTAAAATTATGGGCAAAAATCTTACTTTTAAAACCAAACCTAATCGGCCTGGATGTCTATGTGCAGAATCCCAAGATATTGGTTTTTATGAAAGTTGTGCACAGGAATGTTTATATTGCTATGCAGTCAAAAATTTTAAAAAAGCAAAAGAAAATGTAAAAACTATAAATAATAAATTCTTATTAGAGCAAGATAAACTAAAAAGTCTTTGAATCCCTAACAAGTTTTAATTATTAAGTAAAAACCTAAAGGTTATTTAAAATTTTATTTTACATATAAAAATTTCATTATAATTATAAATTAATTTTATATTTAATTTAGAAATTAATACTTTTTTAATAATTATATTATAAAAATTTCTAATAATTGAGAGTGCAAATATATATTTTAATAATTTAACAGAATAGAGGTATAACTATGACAAGTATAAAATCCAGTTTACGAGCATCATCTGTTCTTATTTTACTTGCAATACTTAGTGCATGTGGAGGTAAAGGTAGCAGCCCATATTGGGTCCCCCATGGATGTAAAGATTGCGCACCTGGTGGCTATCCTGAACCTTTTGCTTATCCTAGAGATCCTGGCACTGGTGGTTCCCCACGCCCAAACTCCTATAATAGTCAAATATCATCTCTTACTACAAATTCACCTAAATCTGTTGAAAAATTTATTGTTGAAGGTCACTTAGTTGAAATCATTGATCGTCAAACCGTTCGCATTGATGGGATGGAAGGGAAAGAGTTTAATATCGATGGTCATCATGTTGAGGTATTAGGTATCGATAGTTTCAAAATTGATGGGCAAGTCTTTTACATTCAACTTCCTCCACCCCCACGCTCTAAGGTAACAACGGCACCTAAATTCCAGGGATCTGGGAATGCAGCCTTTACCCAAGCAGCACCTCCTCCACGGGTAAAAGCAGCAGTAAAAGTTACCGCCCAAAATGGTCAAGCAACCACCATGTTTGGTGCCCCACCTCCAAGAAAGAAAGTTGCTGATACAACCAGCAATAATGATGGGGTAGCCGCACGTGACAGACAAGCTTCAGAAATAGCTGGAGATGATGAAGACTAGATAAATAAATTTATTGTACTTCTCTCTTAAAATTAAGAGAGAAGTACAATCTTTACAACTTATAAAAACGAGAAAAATAATATGTTTAATAGAAAATTCAAACCTAGCTTAATTATATTTTTGGCATTTGCTACACTTGTTGGATTAAATGCCTGTGGTTCAAGGGATGATATAATTGGTCTTCCACGTGACCCTTGGGGTGAACCCTATGTCCCAGAAATAATGAAAACAAAACCTAAACCTAAAACAGCAACTTCTTCCAGTGCCTTATCATCAAATCAACTGGTTGAAACCTATATGGTTGAAGGACATGTGGTGCAAATTGTTGATCGTCAAACAGTAAGTATTGATGGAATGACAGGTAAAGAGTTTGATATTGATGGTCATCATATTGAAGTATTAGGTATCGATACATTTAAGGTTGATGGGCAAGTCTTTTATCTTCAACTTCCCCCACCTCCACGGTCAAAAGTAACAACGGCACCTAAATTCCAGGGATCTGGGAATGCAGCCTTTACCCAATCTGCACCACCACCTCGTGCAAAAACAGCACCAGCTGTAACTGTTACAGCCCAAAATGGTCAAGAAACAACTATGTTTGGTGCCCCACCTCCACGGACAAAAGCTGTTGATACAAGCAGCAACAATAATGGGGTTGCCGCACGTGACAGGCAAGGCGCAGATTCAGATGTGTCTGGTGATGATGACGATAGATAGGTAAAATAAAAACCCCCTTAATAATTAAGGGGGTTTTTAACATACAAACTTAAAAATAATGAGACACCATTCTGGTTCAAAATTATCTTAGATCGCAGCAATAGATAAAATATTAAATTTTATAAACCTAACCAAAATTTATTAATATAAATTAACCCTTTCTTAATAATTATACTATAAATATTTTTTATAAATAAATTGTTATTTATAAAATTTAATAATGTAACAGAATAAGGGGACAATATGCTTAACAAAAAAACTATCTATACTTTAATAACGTCTTTTGCGCTTGTTTCTTTGGTTGGTCTTGGAGCCTGTCAAGACAACAAAGTACCAGCACCTCAACCAAAACCTATAGATCCATTTGGTTTTAAATGGGATCCTAAACCAAAATCTAATGGTTATGCTGATAGTTCATCTTCAAACCAACTTGTTGAAACCTATATGGTTGAAGGGCATGTGGTCCAAATTGTTGATCGCAAAACAGTCAGTATCGATGGGATGACAGGTAAAGAGTTTGATATCGATGGGCATCATGTTGAAGTATTAGGTATCGATACCTTTAAAGTTGATGGACAAACATTTTATCTTCAGCTCCCTCCACCTCCACGTTCCAAGGTAACAACGGCACCTAAATTCCAAGGATCTGGGAATGCAGCCTTTACCCAATCTGCCCCACCACCCCGTACCAAAGCAGCAGTAAAAGTTACCGCCCAAAATGGTCAAGCAACAACTATGTTTGGTGCCCCACCCCCAAGAAAGAAAATTGCGGATAGTACCAGCAATAATGATGGGGTAGCCGCACGTGACAGACAAGCTTCAGAAGTATCAGGTGACGATGAAGGTAGATAGATAGATAAAGCTATATTTTAAAACCATCACCCCTCTAAAATTAAAAATTTTAGAGGGGTCTTTTATACTTCTCACTTATATTATAACCATACATTGGTATTCTATATTTATAAATTAATGTGATAATATTCGGATTATAACAAAATTAATTTTTAAAATTATTTAATGCAAAGGAAAAATTTTATGAATAGAAAAATTATTCTAACTCTGGCAGTTACCGTATTAATAGTAAGTGCTCTTAATGCCTGTGGTAAAAAAACAAATATTGGCATTGGTGCAGATGGTTGTATTGGTGGAACCGGTCAAGGTGGTGGTATTTGTTACCTTCCTTTTCCTGGTAATCCTGGCCCTGATGCAGGTTCTGATCCAACAAGAGGCACAAGAAACCTAGATCATGATGCTAAAGAGCGTTCTTCTACCCAAGTTGAAAAAGACGCCCCAAAACCAAATACTTAATTAAGTTAATGTTATTAATAAAATTACCCTATATAATTACAGGGTGATTTTATTTTATTGAATTTAATTATTTTAAAATTATTTTTAGAATATGAAAACGTTTAATTCTTTATTTGATTCGAAAAGCAATTTTTTTGATATTTTGTTATAGTTTTTAAATTTTTTGAAAATAAATTAACTTAAAAAATTTTTAATAGTAGGTTAATTGAATAATAAAAAAATTCATCTGATTACAGATACATGTAGTAGAATTTAGGGATTTATTATTAAATTTAAAAAATAATTTATATATATATTTGAATCAATATATTATTATAATAATATATAAAATATTTTTTTTTAAAAAATTAATTGTTTTTTAACTATTACCCAATCAAATTAAAATATATTTAAAAATATTTT
>JAIBAD010000071.1 GCA_019695395.1 Alphaproteobacteria bacterium | reverse complement strand
TACTTGGAATTTCCCAAATAATTGAAAGATTGGAAAATTTAAAAATTCCAATAAAAAATATTAAAATAATTCCTAGACTGGTAGAAAAAATAGGAAAAAATTTACCTGTTTTAATTTGGCGTTGGCGGGCCCACTTACTTAAAAAAATAAGAAATAAAATTAATAAAAGAATTGTAAACCATAAAACAATTCCTCCTTGCTCAATAATTGGTTTAGGGAAATAAAGCCCTCTTTTATTTAAAAAAATATAATCAAAAAAAGTAAAACTACTTTGCAAATCAGGAAGTGCTGTTAAAACACCAAAATACCAAAACACACATTGTAACAATAAAGGTACATTTCGGATCGTTTCAATATAAATACCTGCTAATTTTGAGACCAACCAGTTTCTAGATAATCTTAAAATACCGATTGTAAAACCTAATAAGGTGGCAAATATAATGCCCAAAATAGACACAAAAATTGTATTTAAAATACCAACTAAAAAAACACGGCCATAAGTTGATATGGATGAATCATAGAAAACAAGCTTATCAGAAATATCAAAGCCTGCAATCCGATCCCAGAAATCAAATCCTGACGCTATACCAATTTCATTTAAATTTCTTGCTGTATTATGAATAATAAATAGAAAAAAAAGAATGATAAAAACCAACACCAAAAACTGTATAATTATAGACCGCCAACGATAATCTTGCCAAATATTCATTTTTATAGGTTCTTTAAAAAAAATTAAGAGCTAGATCTTAATATATAAATTAAAAAAATCTAGCTCTTATAAATGTATTTTGCTAATTATTTATAGGGTGGAGCATATAAAATACCACCTTTATTCCATAATTGATTAAGACCTCTTTCTAATTTTAATGGGGTTTGCGCACCAACATTTCGTTCAAAACTTTCCCCATAATTGCCCACATATTTTACAACCTTATAGGCCCAATCATTAGACAAGCCAATCATTTTACCCAATTCGTCTTGAGCACCCAAAAAGCGTTTAATTTCTGGATTAGCTGATGTTTTCATCGTATCAACATTTTGTGATGTAATGCCCATTTCTTCGGCAATAATCATCGCATTTAATACCCAACGCACTACATCGCCCCAATTATTGTCGCCATGACGTACAGCTGGTCCTAAAGGTTCTTTAGAAATAATTTCTGGAAGAATAATATGATCATCAGGTTTTGCTAAAACAGATCTTTCAGCAGCCAATCCTGACGCATCTGTCGTATAGGCATCACATCGTCCACTATCATAAGCTTGACGTGCTTCTTCATTTTTTTCAAAAACTTTGGCATCAAGTTTCATATTATTGGCACGAAAATATTCTGTTAAATTTAATTCAGTCGTTGTTCCTGTTTGAACACAAACGGATGCGCCATTTAATTCTTTGGCACTTTTAACTTTTAAACTTTTGCGGACCATAAAACCTTGCCCATCATAATAATTCACCCCAACAAAATCTAATTTAAGATCTGTATCACGTGAAAAATTCCACGTTGTATTTCTAGCTAAAAGATCTACTTCACCTGATTGCAATGCTGTAAATCTTTCTTTAGCATTAAGGGGAGAATATTTAACCTTGCTTGGATCGCCAAAAATAGCAGCCGTAACCCCAATACATAAATCAATATCAAGACCTTTCCAATTACCTTTATCATCAGGGGATGCAAATCCGGCCAATCCTGTATTAATTCCACATTTAAGATATCCACGTTTTTGAACATCCTCTAAAGTTCCAGCTTTTGCAAATTCTGTTGTCGCAAAAGTCACTATTAATAAAGTGAGTATATAATAAGTCGCTCGTAAACTCATAACTTTAACTCCTAATTTATTGTTACCTATACTGATTCTTTTAAATTTTTGGTCATTTTATTGAACGTTATTTTATTAAATAATGGCAATAACATTGAGCAATAACGCTGGATAACTTAAATCTGGTAAACCCATCACCACTTTCACCTTATCCAAATATATAAATTGCTAATTTAATCAAAAATTGTTATTTAGTAAATATGATAATCTAATCCTTTATAATAATTTGTTCTTATTATTTCGTCTATTTTTTTCGCATATGCGGAACAGAATATAGAAATAAAGGTTTTAAATTTTATGATAATATTTAATCGTTTTTTTATTCTTTGCTCTTTACTTTTTTCATTTATTTCTTTTAGTTACGCAGAACAAAACACAAAAACAGAAATTTTAGTTTTTGCCGCCTCCAGCATACAAACTGTTCTCGATCGCCTTATCCAAGATTATTCTAATTTTGATAATATTCAAATTAAACCTGTTTATGCATCTAGTGCGGATCTTGCCAAACAAATTATGAATGGTGCCCCAGCGGATCTTTATATTACAGCTGACCCCCACTGGATTAATGTACTTGATAAAAAGAACTTAATTATTAAAAATACAAATAAAAATTTTTTGTATAATAATTTGGTTATTGCTGTACCCAAGGATAGTTCATTAAACCAGTTATCAAATTTTGACCAATCTTTTATTACTTATCTTCAGGATAAACCCCTTGCCATGGGGGATCCAGACCATGTACCAGCTGGTAAATATGGAAAAATGGCATTGTCGTTTTTTGGTTTATGGGATCAATTAAAATCTAAAATTGCGTATACCAAAGATGTGCGATCGGCCCTATGGCTCGTTGAAAAAAAAGAAGCTTCTGCCGCCATTGTTTACAATACTGATGCAAAAGCAAGTAATAAAGTTAAAGAAATTTTTAAATTTCCAGAAACAAGTCATGACAAAATCATTTATGTATTAGGTCTTGTTAACAAAGCAGAAAAATCTTCATCCCAAGCGGAAGATTTTTACAAATACCTTTTAAGCCAAAAAGCTAAAGATATATTTATTCAATTTGGGTTTGCTATCCCGTGATTTTATCAGAATTTGAATTGCAAGCACTTTTGCTTAGCCTTAAAGTCGGATTTTGGACAGTAGTGTTAAGTTTGCCTTTCGCTTTATTGATTGCCTGGATATTAGCCAGATATCAATTTTACGGTAAATTTTTTCTTGATGGTCTTATTCATTTACCTTTAATAATTCCTCCTGTTGTTATTGGATATTCACTTTTAACTTTATTTGGTAAACAAGGAGTTATTGGTAATTTTCTTTATAATTGGTTTGATATTACTTTGATCTTTAATTGGAAGGGCGCTGTTCTTGCATCCGCTATTATGGCGTTTCCTTTGATGGTACGTACCATTAGAATTGCCCTTGAAACATTAAATTTTGAAACAGAAATCGCCGCACGTACATTGGGTGCTACACCATTTGATGTATTTTGTTCCATCACATTGCCGCGCCTTGTCCCAGCAATTATTGCAGGAATGATCCTATCCTTTGCTAGAAGTCTTGGTGAATTTGGGGCAACTATTACTTTTGTGTCCAACATTCCTGGCCAAACACAAACCTTACCCATTGCCATTTATAGTCTAACTCAAAAAATTGGGGGCGAAGAAGCAGCATGGCGTCTTTCAATTATTTGCATCATTATTGCCTTCCTTGCTCTTTTTTTATTAGAGGCTTTTAAAAATAAAATTAAAAATCTTACTTAATTATTTCAATGCTCTCATTTGATATTTTATATAAAAGAGATCAATTTAACCTTAATGCAAAAGCCGAATGGCCTATAGAGGGCATTATTGGCATCATTGGACCATCTGGTTCGGGTAAAACAACATTAGCCCAATTATTAGCGGGTATTTTAAAACCAAAAGATGGCCTTATCAAATTTGGGGATCAGATATTTTTTGATCAATCGCAGCACATTTATATTTCACCAGAAAAACGTCGTTTTTCTTATATTTTTCAAGAACCACGTTTATTTGACCATCTTAATGTTTATAAAAATTTAATTTACGGTTATAAACGTTGTGCTACTAGTCAAAGGAAACTTCACCCCGATGATATTATAAAATTATTAAATCTGGATAATTTTCTTAAGCGCAAACCAGAATACCTTTCTGGGGGTGAAAAACGTCTGGTGTCCCTAGGCCGTGCCTTATTGGCCAATCCTCAAGCAATTATTATGGACGAACCATTAACCAACATCGACACGCAATTAAAATATAAAATTTTAAATTATATTGAACAAATACCAAATTT
>JAIBAD010000070.1 GCA_019695395.1 Alphaproteobacteria bacterium | reverse complement strand
CGATCTCCGATCCTTATAGGGGTGCTGCCCAAGCTGTTGTCGAAAGTTGGCGCAATTTAACCGCTGTAGGTGCAACACCTCTGGCAATTACAGATAACTTAAATTTTGGTAATCCTGAAAAACCAGAAATTATGGGACAATTTGTTCAAGCAATTAACGGCATCAAAGATGCCTGTCTTGCCCTTAGCTACCCTGTCATATCTGGAAATGTATCTCTTTATAATGATACAAATGGTCGGTCAATTTCCCCCACCCCTGCTATAGGTGGGGTGGGGTTGATTCAAGATTATAATAAAGCTATATCCTTACGTTTTAAAAATACAAATCAAATTATATATATTGTGGGGGAAACTCAAGGTCATCTTGGAAGTTCACTATTTTTACGCGAGATTTTAGGGCAAGAATCTGGGTTACCACCCGAAATAAATTTTGAAGATGAACTCAAAAATGGGAATTTTATCCGACACTTAATTGATGAAGGAATTATTGAAAGTTGTCATGATATTAGTGATGGGGGTCTTGCCATCACTTTGACCGAAATGGCCATGGCAAGTCATATAGGTTGTGCAATAACTTTAAAACCCAATATAGATAATTTAAAATGGTTATTCGGTGAAGATCAAGCAAGGTATGTAATTGCAAGTTCTGCCACGCATAAATCATCTGTTTTAGAAAAAGCAAAATCTTATAATGTTGTCCTTGAAATAATTGGGCAAACAACTGATGATCAACAATTGACTTTTAATCAAAAGCGCATATCTATTAAAGAACTTCAAGAAGCACACGAAAATTGGCTTCCTGATTATATGAATAAACATTAATTATGGGATATAATAAATGGCAATGAAAGCTTCAGATATTGAATTGTTAATAAAAACATCCCTTCCCGATGCCGAGGTTATTATTGAAGATTTGCGTGGAGATGGCGATCATTATGCAGCTCATGTTATTTCTAAATCATTTGCTGGAAAAACACGTGTTCAACAACACAAAATGGTTTATGACGCTTTGCAAGGACAAATGGGTAATCAACTTCATGCTTTAGCTTTAAAAACTTCTGTTACGTCTGATACAAATTCATAAATTTAAGAGGAATAATATGAATACTTCTATTGCAGAAAAAGTAAAAAAGGATATCACAGATAATAATGTGGTGCTTTATATGAAAGGTACGCCTTCAATGCCGCAATGTGGATTTTCTGCTGCTGTTGTACAAGTTCTAAAACAACTTCATGTAGATTTCAAAGGTATTGATGTTCTAGCGGACCCAGAAATTCGCCAAGGTATTAAAGATTTCAGCAACTGGCCAACCATTCCCCAATTATATGTAAAAGGTGAATTTGTTGGGGGTTGTGATATTGTCCGTGAAATGTACAGTTCCGGTGAATTAAAAGATCTATTAATCAAACATGGGTTAATCAATTAATATTTTCAATATTTACCTTTGTTATAAAAATAGAAAAAGCCCTGATTTCAACTCAGGGCTTTTTTATTAGACATTATTTGAATTAGCGTGAGTAAAATTCGATAACTAAATTAGGTTCCATTTGAATTGGATATGGTACATCCGCCAAAAGTGGTACCCTCGTATATTTTGCTTTAAAAGCTTTACCATCTAAATCTATATAATCTGGAACTTGGCGTTCTGCTGATTCACTTGCAACTGCAACAATGGCCAAGTCTTTTGACTTATCTTTCAATTCAACCACGTCTCCGACACGCAATATATAGGATGGAATATTAACCCGTTTACCATTAACCTTCACATGGCCATGATTCACAAACTGGCGTGCGGCAAAAACTGTGGAAACAAATTTGGCACGATAAACAAATGTATCCAATCGTGATTCTAAGAGACCAATTAAATTTTCACCTGTATCCCCACGGCGTCTAATGGCCTCTTCATAAATACGGCGAAATTGACGTTCCCCAATATTCCCATAATATCCTTTTAATTTTTGTTTGGCCATTAATTGTTGACCATAGCCTGTTGGTTTTTTCTTTCTTAGACCATGTTGGCCCGGGGCGTATTCTCTTTTAGAAATTGGGCTTTTAGCACGGCCCCATAAATTAATACCAAGACGGCGATCAATTTTATATTTAGCTTCAGTACGTTTAGTCATTTTGATCCTATTTATTATTTGATTAAATTAAATGTCCCAATAGGATTTTAATAGATATTTTATTAAAATCGGTCTAAAACAAATAGCTTTATCCACGTTTTTGGGAATGACCAGTTTTTAGCTTTATTTAGCTTTTTTGTCAAGTTCAACCCAAACTCAAACTAATCATAAGGTTAATTATTATGTTATATTCCCTATTTTATAACAAAATAGCTTTAATCATCATTTTTCATTTTTTATTAATTAGTGGATGCGTCTTTTCTTTTGATCTTCAAGATGATTTTGAATCTGGAATTAGTAAAATATGGGATTTAGGAAAAGCTGAAACAAACGCCATTAAGTTACACCAAACATATGGTAAACAAGGCAGGCAAACACTTGAAATTAACCTCTATCAAAATGATAAAAAGCAAATAGGCCGTGATGGTGAATTTACAGAAAGGGCAGAAATCCAAGAACGTAAAAAGGTAATGTTACCTTTAGAGACAGAAATATGGTACAAATTTTCTTTTTATCTTCCGCATCATTTTCCAATTGTAGATCGACGTTTAATTATAGGTCAATGGAAGCAAATGTGTAAAAATTGCACCTTAAATCATAGCCCGCTTATTGCTCAACGCTATCGTAACGGGCAATTTTATATTACGATTGATAATGATAAAGGCCAAACCATTCTTTATAAAGAAAATAATAATATAAAAGATCAATGGATTGATATGATTTACCATATTAAATTTTCTAAAAATTCTTCTGGTCTATTAGAGGTTTGGAAAAATAAACAAAGAATCATAAGTTACCACGGCATTTTAGCCTATCAGGAAGATTTGCCTTATACTTATTTTAAATTTGGTCTTTATCGTGATACTTTAAAAGAACCTATGACCATATATTTTGATGACTTTCAACGAAGTATCCAACCGCTTATTCCGTAGATTATATATAACTTTATCTATTGTTTTTTATCTTCTGATAAAAATTTCACTATACCATAAAGTGTTGATACATCTTGCTCCGTTAGATTTGAACGCTGGAAAATATTCCGTATATTCCGAATCATTAAGGATCTTTTTTGTTGGTTTTCCAAAAATCCTTTATCGATCAATTGTTTTTCCAGATAGATAAAGAAATTCAACACCTCTTTATGTTCGGCAAGCGATGTTTTATTGGTAACAAGTTCATGTTCTAATGTTGTATGCGATATTTGATACCATTCATATCCAACAAGCAAAACAGCTTGGGCCAAGTTTAACGAAGAAAATTTTGGATTTAGTGGAACAGAAATGGTTGCGTGACACAAAGATACATGATCATTTGAAAGCCCCGTTCTTTCTGGTCCAAATACTATACCAATTTTTTGATTATTTTGTGTTAAGTTATACATATCCCGTGCTGCCGCATGGGGTGTATAGGTTAAGCGAACCATTTCTCTATGACGCGCCGTTGTTGCATAAACATAATTTAAATCTGCCAATGCGTGTTCAAGGGTAGAAAAAACATCTGCATAATCTAAAATAGGATCAGCCCCAGATGCCATAGCATAAGCTGATTGATTGGGCCATCCATCCCTTGGTTTCACTAACCGCAATTTATTAAGATTACAATTTCCCATGGCTCGTGCAACTGCACCAATATTTTCAGCCAATTGGGGTTCAACTAAAATAATAATTGGAGTATGTACCATAAAATTAATATTAAAGACGACGCCAGGTTGTCATCGTACCTTTATCTTCTAAAATAATATTTGAAGATAATAATTCTTGGCGTATAAGATCGGCTTTTGCAAAATCTTTAGCCAGCCTTGCTTGATTACGTTCAGCAATTTTAGCTTCTATTTTTTCTGCTGACAAAGCGTTTTTTTTAACCCCATCAGATTGTTGGAACCAAACATTTGGGTCTTGGTGTAAAAGTCCCATTAAATTTGAACTATATAAAATTTTATTTTTTAATTCAGATTTTTTTGTTAAATTATTTTCTTTATTTAATTGTGTGACCATTTCATGTAAGTGGGATAAAGCCAAGGGTATATTTAAATCGTCCCCTAATGCTTCA
>JAIBAD010000069.1 GCA_019695395.1 Alphaproteobacteria bacterium | reverse complement strand
TCAGGGTTTGCATCACCAATGATATCAATTGGGTTTGTACGAGACCAATTAGATGGTAAATATGTATTAAGCTTCTGAATTGTTTTGGAACCTAAACAAGCAAGTTTACCGCCATAATCAATAAGACGATCCACAGCTAGAACGCCTGCCCCACCACCATTTGTTAAAATAGTAAGATGTTCACAAGATAAGGGGCGACTGCGACTTAAAATTTCAGCAGCATCAAAAAGTTCTTCAAGATCTGTAACACGAATTATGCCTACACGTCTAAAAACTGAATCATAAACTATATCTGCACCTGATAAAGCACCTGTATGAGAAGCAGCTGCCCTAGCTCCTTCTGTATGCCTACCAGACTTTATAACAACAATAGGTTTAATTTGGGCCGCTGCACGAGCTGCAGACATAAATTTTCTTGGATGAGTAATGTGTTCTAAATAAAGAATTATTACTTTAGTTTGAGGATCCATCACTAGATAATCTAATATATCACCTACATCAATATCCATCATATTACCTAATGAGACAATATGCGAAAAGCCAATCTTACGATTTATAGACCAACCAATCATCGCACCTATAATAGCACCAGATTGCGAAATAAATGCTAGCTCTCCATTTAAAGGATTAAGATGAGAAAAACTTGCATTTAAACCCAATGGTGGGACCATTAAACCAAAGCAATTTGGTCCTATAATTCTAAAGCAATAAGGTTTTGCAATTGCCAAGATGGACTTTTGCATATTCGTATCAATCCCAGCCGATATAATAACAGCAGCTTTAATACCTTTTTGAGCAAGTTCATCAATAAGCAATGGAATAGTTTTTGGTGGTGTCGCTATAATGGCAAGATCTGGTATAATAGGTAAATCTTTAACATTAGACCAACATTTTTGTCCTGCAATTATAGAATGGTTGGGGTTAACAAACCAAAATTTCCCTAAAAATCCAGCTTGTAATAAATTATTTGTTACGGTCTTGCCTACTGTATTTATTTCATCACTGGCCCCTATGAGTACAATAGAAGATGGATGAAATATTTTATCTAAATTAGAAATAGTCAAAAGTAATCTTTCTATATTAATTAATGATACTATAAATTATATTTTATTTATACCATTTGATTTAAATCAAACATTTTAAATTAATATTATGTTTAGTATTTCTTATTAACCAGAAGGATTTACAAATATGAAAGCATTAATTTATCAAGGACCAGGTAAAAAAAAATTAGATGAAAGACCAAAACCAGAAATTAAAAATCCAACAGATGCTATTGTTAAAATAACAAAAACAACAATTTGTGGAACAGATCTCCATATTCTAAAAGGTGATGTACCCACTTGCGAGCCAGGCCGCGTTTTAGGACATGAAGGTGTTGGTATTATAGAAAAAACTGGTTCTAATGTTACCTCGCTAAAAGTGGGTGACCATGTGTTAATTTCTTGTATTACTTCTTGTGGTAAATGCCATTACTGCCGCAAGGGTATGTATTCTCATTGTATAGATGGAGGTTGGATTTTAGGTCATCGCATTGATGGTACCCAAGCAGAATATGTCCGCATTCCTCATGCAGACACAAGTCTTTATAAAATTCCTGCAAATGTTGACGAAGAAGCATTAGTTATGCTCAGTGATATATTTCCAACTGGTTTTGAATGTGGGGTGCTTAATGGAAAAATTAAACCAGGTGATAAAGTTGCAATAGTAGGTTCAGGACCCATTGGTCTGGCTACACTCTTAACAGCACAATTTTATTCGCCTGCTGAAATTATTATGATTGATATTGACGATAATCGTTTAAACATCGCAAAAAAATTTGGTGCTACATCAGTTATTAATACAAAAAAAGAAGATGGTGTTAAAAAACTTATGCAAATGACAGATAATATTGGTGTTGATGTAGCAATTGAAGCTGTTGGGATCCCAGCTACCTTTGTAATGTGTGAAGATATTATTGCCCCGGGTGGTATTATAGCTAACATTGGTGTACACGGCGTTAAAGCCGATCTTCATCTTGAAAAACTATGGAGTCATAATATTACTATTACAACCAGACTAGTGGATACTGTAACTACATCAACATTATTACAAACTGTACAATCTAATAAACTCAACCCCAAGCAATTGATTACCCATCGTTTCTCTTTAGATAAAGTTTTAGAAGCATATGAAACTTTTCAATCTGCATCGCAAACACATGCATTAAAAGTCATTATCGAGGTGTAATCAAAATAAATAGCATACAGATATCATAAAATATCTGTATGCTATAATTCTTCTGTTTGCATATAGGTGGGAATTACAACCTCCCATTTGAACTCTTTTTCAATTTTCTGTTTTAATGATTGGGCTGCTTCAATTTCACCATGAGTAATAAATACCTTTTTAATAGGTTTACGAAAATTTTTTAACCATATCAGAATTTCACCATAATCTGCATGAGCAGACATATTATCAAGTTTAATAATTTTAGCTTTTACTGGCCACATATTCCCATGAATTTTAATTTCATTTTCACCTCGGGCTAACCTATCACCACGTGTACCTTCCGCTTGAAATCCAGATAATAAAATTGTGTTTTTACTATCACCTAAATAATGTTTTAAATGATGTAAAATACGGCCTCCCGTTGCCATACCACTAGATGATATAATAATTTTAGGGATATTATTTTTATTGATAGCTTTTGATTCTTCCGTAGTACGTGTATATTGAGGTATTGTGCACACAGATTTACATTCTTCATATGACAAACGATGATCATTCATATGTTTATGTAAAAGTTCTGTTGCATCAATTGCCATAGGGCTATCCAAATATATAGGTACATCAGGAATACGTTTTTCTTGTTTTAATATATAAAAATAGTAAAGTAATATTTGTGCCCTACCAACTGCAAAAGAAGGGATTAACAAGGTCCCCCCACGATTAATGGTTTGAAGAACAATTTTTTCTATATCATCAATCGGGTCATCTTTATCATGAAGTCTATTACCATATGTGGATTCTAGTACAAGATAATCAATTTCTTGTATTTGTGCTGGGGGCTTCATTACGGGATTATGCAAACGACCAATATCACCAGAAAATAAAATATTCGTTTGACCATTATTCAAACGAATAAAAGATGCTCCCAATATATGACCAGCACGATGAAACGAAAAACTTAATTCATCATGTAAATTATAAGATTGGCCAAAAGCTATAGGCCGAAAATATTGAAGACTATTTTTAGCTTCTTCTTCGGTATAAAGTGGTAATGCCGGATGATGTTTTGACCAGCCATGCCGGTTTGCCGCATTGGCATCTTCTTCTTGCAAATAACCTGAATCAGGTAATAAAATCTTACACAAATCATAAGTTGCTTCTGTACAATAAATAGAACCGCTAAACCCAAGATTAACTAATTTTGGTATATAACCACTATGGTCCAAATGGGCATGGGTAAGCAGCACGGCATTAATATTAATAGATTTGATTGGTAAAACTCCCCAATTGCGTAAACGTAATTCTTTACGCCCTTGGAATAAACCACAATCAATTAAAATTTTTTGATTAGCAGATTCAAGTAAATATTTAGAACCTGTTACCGTTTCTGTTGCTCCTAAAAAAGTTAATTTCATTATATTGCTCTGATAAACTTATATTATTCTTATAAAATCAAGAACAATATAGATGTTATTAAAAATGTGTCGTTATTTTAAATGGTTCAAAAAAGCTTAAATGGTGCCGCCGAATAGAATTGAACTATCGACCCCACCCTTACCAAGGGTAAGTTCATTATTTTTATCCTATTTAATTATTATTCACAAGATTTAAATTTTGGCTATTTTTCTAGACTTTCAAGCTATATTGATGTTAACATAAATTATTATTAATAGTGGATTTTTATTTCCTATTGCTTACCCCATGCTTACCTGGATTATAAAATGGTAAAGTTAACAAAACGTTTTGTTGAATCTCTTAATCCTAATTCTAAAGATATAATTATTTGGGATGAACAGCTCCCACGTTTTGGAATAAGGGTAAAACCTTCAGGCCATAAAAGTTATATTCTTCAATATCGTAAAAGAAACCAAGATTTTACTAGCAAAAGATTAACCATTGGGCCTCATACTCTTATATCGGCTGAAGAAGCACGAATAAAAGCTCAAAAAATTTTGGCACGTATATTAGATGGGGAAGATCCAGTTGAAGATAAAATAAAATCAAAAAATGCTTTAAAAGTTAAAGATTTATGCTCACTTTATCTTAAAGAAGGTGTAA
>JAIBAD010000068.1 GCA_019695395.1 Alphaproteobacteria bacterium | reverse complement strand
GCTATTTATGCTATGTTAGCATGTGCAAGAGTGGGTGCTATTCATTCGGTTGTTTTTGCTGGATTTTCATCAGAAAGTTTATCTGGGCGTATTAATGATTGCCGGTCCAATTTTATTATTACAGCAGATACAGGAAGACGAGGTGGAAAAGTAATCCCATTAAAATATAATGTGGATCAAGCTTTAATATCATGTCCAACTATTAAAAAATGTTTCGTTGTTGCCCATAGCCATGACAAAATAAATTGGGTAAAAAATCGTGATTTTTGGGTTCATGAAGAAATACAAAAATTGGGACAAATAAATTATAAGGTAGATGCTAAAGCAGAAGAAATGAATGCTGAAGACCCACTGTTTATTCTTTATACATCTGGGTCAACTGGTAAACCAAAAGGGGTTCTTCATACCACAGGTGGATATCTTGTTTATACGGCAATTACATTTCGTTATGTTTTTGATTATCATGATAATGATATTTATTGGTGTACAGCTGATATTGGGTGGATTACGGGTCATTCGTATATGGTTTATGGACCTTTGGCTAATGGGGCATCAATTGTTTTGTATGAAGGTGTTCCCCACTATCCAACTTGGTCACGTTTTTGGGAAATTATTGACCGTTATAAAGTTGCTATTTTTTATACAGCCCCTACGGCTTTACGTGCCTTAATGCGGGAAAGTGAAGATTATTTAAAAACTTCTTCAAGACAATCTTTAAAAATTATTGGTTCTGTGGGCGAACCTATTAATCCCGACGTATGGCTTTGGTATCGACAAAAAATTGCCTATAATCAATGTCCTGTTGTTGATACATGGTGGCAAACAGAAACAGGTGGTATTTTAATTACACCTTTACCAGGAGCAACAGCTTTAAAACCTGGTTCTGCCACCAGACCATTTTTTGGTATTAAACCCGTTCTTGTTGATGATCAAGGAAATGTCATTGATGGAATAGGGGAGGGTAATCTATGTATAGAGGGAAGTTGGCCTGGGCAAATGCGCACAGTTTATCAAGATCATCAGCGTTTTGTGGATACATATTTTTCAAAATTCAGAAATAAATATTTTACAGGAGATGGTGCCAAACGTGATCATGATGGGTATTATTGGATTACCGGTAGGGTTGATGACGTTATTAATGTTTCTGGTCACCGCTTAGGTACAGCAGAAATAGAAAGCGCCTTGATTGCTCATCCCCATATTGCCGAAGCTGCAGTTGTGGGATGCACCCATCCCATCAAGGGGCAAGGTATCTATGCTTTTGTCACTGTTAAATCTGATTACCAACCTTCAGATCAACTTATGCAAGAATTAAAGGAAACTGTTAAAAAAATAATTGGGGCAATTGCTATACCCGATTTTATTCAATGGGCTTCATCTCTTCCTAAAACGAGATCGGGTAAAATAATGCGCCGGATTTTAAGAAAAATTGCTATAAATCAAATTGCAGATTTGGGTGATATATCGACGCTGGCAGAACCTTCTGTGGTTGATGATTTAATATCAAAACGACTAATACAAAATTAACATTTTTGTTTTATGATTAAAATTGTAGCCTCTTTTGAAAGTTTTATTCTCACATATGGGGATTAATTATGAAAATATCCAAATTAATTATAGTTGGAATGATTATCATAATTGCTTTGACGCGACTACATTTGGTGAAAGCAGAAGATATATTTTGGAAAATATATGATAATAACCATGGATATTTTTATATCATAAATAATTTGAATAAAGTTTAAATGAAGAAGGAATCCATGCACCTATAATAAACTATAATATTGCTACAATGAAATAAAATTAATTTTATGCCTCCTTTAACTATAACCCTATCCCCAGATTAAAATCTGGGGATGATTTTTATTAATGATAATAAACAAATAAATTGAAAATTTTAAAAAAAATAAAGAAATAATATTATTGTAGTTTTTTTGAATTAATTTTAAATATTTTAAGGTCATTTATGTCACTCTCAAAACCCGTGCTTTTTAAACCAACACATCGTTCAAAAATTAAACGCGTACCTAATCGTGCAAATTATGATCGTCAAACACTTTATAATATTTTAGATTCAGAATTGGTGTGCCATATAGGATATGTTATTGATAACAACCCTTATGTAACACCTACCAGCCATTGGCGTGAAGGTCATTATGTTTATTGGCATGGTTCTGCTGCAAGCAGAATGTTACGACATATAGAAAAAATATACCTATATGTTTAACAGTAACTCATTTAGATGGATTGGTTTTGGCCCGTTCTGCATTTCATCATTCTTTAAATTATCGTTCGGTGATGATTTTGGGACAGGCTTCAAAAGTAATCAATGTGCATGAAAAAAATAAATCATTAGAAATGTTTATGGAAAAAATTGTACCTCAACGTTGGCAAGATATAAGACCGCCTTCGGCCAAAGAGCTTAAAGCAACAACTATATTAAAAATGCCTATTGATGAAGCATCAGCAAAAATAAGAACTGGCCCACCTATTGATGATAAAGAAGATTATAATCTGAATTGTTGGGCAGGGGTTGTCGAAATTTACAAGAAAATTGGTCAGGTTATTGATGATCCAAAATTATCCCCATCTGTTAAAAAACCTGATTATATGAAAATATACAAATCTTCTGAAATTTTTGATACTGTTCTTAGTAATATTGCTAAAAAACAAAATAAATAAAAAGAATGATTAACTTAATACTTCGTGAACCTAAGCTTGAAGATAAAAATATTTTTTTATCGGTTATGAATGAAAGCATAAATCTTCACCATCCTTGGATTAGACCACCTTTAGATCATGATGAATTTATGCTTTATTTAAAAAGAGTAAGCCAAGATACCCATAAAAGCTATTTAGCCTTTGATTCTAACCAAAATATTACGGGAGTTTTTAATATAAGTGAAATAGTGCGAGGTCATTTTCATAGTGCTTATTTAGGATTTTACGGGATCATCGGTTTTACAGGCCAAGGATATATGAGCCAAGGATTAAAATTAGTTCTTTCAAAAATTTTTTATGATTTAAAACTTCATAGAATTGAAGCTAATATTCAACCTAATAATAACCGTTCTTTAAATCTGGTTAAAAGCAATGGGTTTCGTCGTGAAGGTTATTCTCCGAAATATCTAAAAATTGATGGATCTTGGAGGGATCACGAAAGGTGGGCAATGATTTATGAAGATTTTGTAAAATTGCCTTTTGCTAAGGTTAGTTTACCTAATAATTTTGGCAAATAAATAAGAATTAAAATTCAGAAGAACCAGATTGGGTTAATAATTTTTTTAAAAGAGCACGTAATGTCTCCATATTTTTTTTACCTAAGATAGCTGTATATTCTGTTTCTATTTCTTGTTTAATTTGATGGGCATCATATAAAAATTGATCCCCCATTTTTGTATAAATAAGACGGGTAGCTCTTTTATCATCGGGATCAGCTGTAATTTGGACATATCCTTTATCTTCAAGTTCTTTGGCAAGTTTACCAACTGCTTGTTTGCTGATACCCATCCGTGTTGCAAGTGTAATCATATTCGTGCCCTGGATATCAAGGTTAGCTAACAGCCCTGTATGAGAGAGGCCCAGGTTTTCATGACCTTGGAGACGAAGCTTTTTGATAGCTTTTAAACTGAAATTACGATGGGCTTGTAAAAACAATTTCCCTATATGAGATTGGCGTAATTCTTCAAGTTGTTGATGGGTAACTTTTATATTTTTTTTGCTCATAATCTTTATTGGTAAACTTGGTTGACAATATAGTAAACCAAGCTTACTATATACCTTGTTTTGTTTGTATTTAAGAATATAGAAAGGAAAATATTATGCAAGATATTACAAATGATACACTGGCCCCTTTATTTAAAACTTTGGATATTTTTAATAATCCTATTCATTTAGAAAATTTTAGGGGTAAAAAAATTTTGCTATCTTTTTTTCGCAATGCAGCTTGTGCTTTATGTAATTTACAAATTCATGATCTTATCCAACGTTATCCCATCTATAAAGCAAAAGGATTAGAAATTTTGGCTGTTTTTGAATCGTCCCAAGAAAATATGTTGAAATATGTGGGTAGACAAGATGTACCTTTTCCTCTTATTGCAGATCCGGAAGGTGTTCTTTACAAACTTTATAATGTAGAAAATTCAGAAATTAAAATTAATCATTCTATGAATTTACCTAAAGTTCAACAAAGGGTGAGTGTAGCGGAAGAAAAAGGTTTTTCCCTTATACCAGAAGCTGAAAGTAATTTTTATAGAATGCCCGCAGATTTTTTGATTAATGTGGAAGGTAGAATTATCATAGCTCATTATGCATATGATCTTGTGGATCATTTATCACAAGATGAAATAGAAAAAATTTTA
>JAIBAD010000067.1 GCA_019695395.1 Alphaproteobacteria bacterium | reverse complement strand
AATCCTTTGTTGCGTCCTTGTTTGGCAACCATAAGAGAATATTTAGGGAGGGCGAGCGATTTGGCAAGATCTGCTATCATTTGTAATTCTTCTTCACTTTCGGCCATATCTGCTAATTTTAAAAAGAAAGGTTGCATTCTTTTTTCTTGAGATACGTCGTTGAGAATAAGAATAGCTTTTGTTAAATCACCTTGATCAAAAGCCGCTTTTTGCGTTTTACCAGATTTTTTAAGTACAGATAAGTTTAATAAAGATTTGGTATTTAAACGGGCGGTCGAAAGTTGACCATAAAAGGCGCTAGGGTAAGCAGCACCAATATTGTACCATTTTTGGGCTGTAGCTTTATCCCCCATTTTATCTGCAGCCAATCCTGCCCAATAGGCTGCCCTTGATCGGCTCAAAGCTGTTAAAACACCATTATATAATTTTGTAAAATGATCGAACGCGCGTTTAGCATCATGTAAATAGCTTAAAGCAATCCACCCAGCCAACCATTCACCTTCAGCAAAGCTAATTCCTGAGGGTGCACCATGTCCCTGGGCAAGACGATAAGCAAGTTGATAATCACCCCGCACTAAAGCGCGTCTGGCCGCATTATCAAGTTGGGGCCAAAATAATTCTGGTCTTGGAATAAAATTGGGTGGGGGATCAAGCGATTGTGCAGCTTGAGGGAATTGGTCTTGGGAACGATACCAACGTGCAAGATCATACATGAGACCTGCTGTACGTATATTGGCCGGTATGGTTCGTGCCATATTGACGCCATTGATACTGTTGTTAATTAAGCTAATTCTGGTTCTTGCTAAAACTTGTTGGGTTTGATCAACAAAAGGCAGCATGCGTTCTGCGGCTTCTAAATTTTCATCCCATAGTAAACGATCAAGTCTGGCATTATGGTCGGAGGGTTGTAAATAGTTTTTATAATAGGCTATAAAATCTGCTTCAACACTTTCGGTACCATTATATTTTATCCATCCATTACGTAACATGCTGATAGCTTGTTTATCCATTTTTTTGGCAAACATAGCTTCAGCCAATTTCATACTGCCCACTAATGTTAAAGGATCATATTTCGAAAACCATTTAATAATAAAATCTGGTGATAAAATATCTGTAATAGCCATCTCTGCTTTAATACGAAGGGTATTTTGCGATGGCCAATTTGGATGTGTTGATAAAAAACCATTAAGTCGTTCAAAGGAAAAAGCAGAATCTGGTCTTATAAGATCAAGCCATTCAATAAGATCTTGAGCAATAGGATTTTTAATACGTGCCGCAGTTGCCAACGCATTCTTCCATTGCTTTTTATCGATTTCAGCAAAAGCTTTTTGGGTTAAAGATAAATCATTAGGTGTTAAATATTTGGCAAGCGCTTGATGGCCTATAATTTCTGACCCCAGAATAGATAAAAAGAATAGAATTTTAAGCTGAAAGGCAAAGCGTAATAATAAAAAACGTCTTTGCCACAAGAGGCTTTGAAATGTCTTAAACATTGCTTTAAAATAAAAATCAACACAAAAGTTACGGAGTTTTTATACCCTACCTAAAAAGTGTTAAGTAGTAAAGTTTAAATAATTAAAAAACTTATAAAAATTACCGGTATCGATTTTACAAAATGCTCTTTTATCTTTATACTCTTTCAAAATACCTAACTATAGTTATAGAACATGTCAAAACAACACATTGTAGCCCAAAATCGTAAAGCTTATCATGATTATTTTATCGAAGATAAGATTGAAGCCGGGATGATTTTAGTGGGCAGCGAGGTTAAGTCGCTACGAAGTGGAAAAGCATCGCTTTTGGATGCTTATGCGAGTTTTGATAATGATTATATGGTTCTTTTTAATGCCCATATTCCAGAATATAAAGCATCCAATCAATTTAATCATGAACCTTTAAGGCCAAGACGTTTATTGCTTAGAAAAAGACAGTTCAATAAGCTTATTGGATCTATTCAACGGCAAGGTATGACTTTAATCCCATTATCAATTTATTTTAATGATCGTGGTATTGCTAAAGTCGAACTTGGGTTGGCTAAAGGTAAACGGCAAATTGATAAAAGAAATACTGAAAAGGAACGCGATTGGAATAGACAAAAAGCTGCGATTATGAAGCGGGCAAAAGAATAAAATTGTATATATTAAATTTTTATAAAAATTTTGTCAGAATACGAAAAACATCCTGAAACATTTCTGATGTTAAACGACCTGTATTGGTATTATAACGAGAACAATGATAACTATTAACCAAGATTAAGGAAGGGGTTAGAGGATAAGATGCCCCATGTTTAAAAGGGTACAAAGTTTTTTTATAATCTAAAGCTTTAAGAACAGAATTATGGGCAATTGTCCCCAAAGTTAGAATAATTTTCAAATGAACCATTGCAGCTATTTCTGATTTTAAAAATGGAAGGCAATGATTAATTTCTTGGGATTCTGGCTTGTTTTCAGGTGGGACGCAGCGAACAGCATTTGTAATTCTGACATTTTTTAAATGATAAAGGGAAGGTTGTTCTGGGTCATAGACACCAGTTGCTAGATTAAAGTCCAATAAGGTTTGGTAGAGAAGATCACCCGCATAATCCCCGGTAAAAGGACGTCCTGTTCGATTAGCCCCTTGAAGACCGGGGGCCAATCCTACAATAAGTATATTACTTTTAAAATCACCAAAAGAAGGAACCGGTGCATTATGCCAAGTGGGATAAAGGTTTTTATTTTTTATTCGAAATTCGGTTAACCTTGGGCACAATGCACATGTTAAAGAAGGTTCATGAGATACCAAAACAATATCCTAATTGCCTTTGAAAATTTCTTTACTGCAATCCATCAAAGGCATCCAGGGGGGAGGCAGGTGTCATATAAGCTTGACGTTCTGCATGTTCTGGAAAATTGTTAGATTGATTGATAGGTCTTGCAATATGATCAGTCAGATCACCAAGATCAAGAAAGATATCGGCTTGGCGTCTTAATTCGTCAGCGACCATGGGGGGCTGGGAACGCACGGTGCTAACAACAGTAACACGAAGACCACGTCTTTGCACGGCTTCAACAAGACGGCGAAAATCACCATCCCCAGAAAATAAAACAATATGATCAAGATGTTGGGCCATTTCCATCACATCAATGGCAAGTTCAACATCCATATTGCCTTTAACTTTTCTGCGTCCTGTTGCATCTGTGTATTCTTTGGTGGGTTTGGTGATCATGGTATAACCATTATAATCTAACCAATCAACCAAGGGACGGACAGGAGAATATTCTTGTTCATCAAGAAGGGCGGTATAATAAAAAGCACGAATTAATGTACTTTGATCCGCAAAAAGTTTTAATAAACGGCGATAATCAATATCAAAGCCTAAAGCCTTGGCAGCAGCATAAAGGTTAGCACCGTCAATAAAGATGCCAACGCGTTCCTGGGTATAAAACTTCATTTGTTAAATGCCTTTCTGGCAACACAAAGAGCAGAATCCATTAACAATAAATATTATCATAAATATCAATAAATATAGATAACATCTTAAAAAGTTTAGAATCTAATATCAATGTATATACCATAAATAAATGTCTATGTTTTAGTTTGGAAGTTAATTAAAAAGTTCATAATAAAATAATTATTATAATAACGTATAAATTAATAATAACCAATAAAAAAATAATACATCTTATGAAAATTATTATTTTTTTAATAAAATGATACAGAAAGAAAATCAACTAGAACAAAAAATGAGCATAAAATAATTTTTTATTTAAATTGTTGTTATTTTTTAGCTATAGGTTCATTCTATTACGTGATTGATTCTGGAATCAGTTCAAAATGTAGTTGAGTAATAAGATAGTAATTTAAAAACTAAATCTGATACAAATCTTAATACAAATATTGAATGGTAATGAAAATGGCGTCTGATTTTTCTATTTTACCAAATTTTCCCATTTTAATTGGTGTTGGAGCCAATTTACCCCATCCCCATTATGGGGCAGCACAAAACACGTGTGAGCTGGCTCTTACTGCTTTACAAAAATATAACATAAAAATTGCGGCTCAATCTTCTTGGTATAAAACGGCACCTGTGCCTTTATCAGACCAACCCTGGTATATTAATGGGGTATGCTTAATTGATTATAGGGATACTTATGACCCTATAGTGCTTTTAAATATTCTTCATACCGTAGAAGAAAAATTTGGCAGAACACGACATGTAAAAAACGAACCACGTTATCTTGATCTTGATCTCTTAACTTTTGGATGTTTTATTGTCGAGCATCAAAATGTTGTTATACCCCATCCAAGGTTGCATGAAAGGGCATTTGTTCTTCACCCTTTAAAAGAGATTATGCCTGATTGGTTTCATCCTGTTAGCAAAAAGACAATAGATGAATTTTTGCAAAATTTGCCACCGGATCAGCAGTGCGATCCAATTTAATACCGGATCAGCAGTGCGATCCAATTTAATACCGGATCAGCAGTGCGATCCAATTTAATACCGGATCAGCAGTGCGATCCAATTTAATACCGGATCAGC
>JAIBAD010000066.1 GCA_019695395.1 Alphaproteobacteria bacterium | reverse complement strand
AAAGGTTTTTCCCTTATACCAGAAGCTGAAAGTAATTTTTATAGAATGCCCGCAGATTTTTTGATTAATGTGGAAGGTAGAATTATCATAGCTCATTATGCATATGATC
Organism: Alphaproteobacteria bacterium; assembly: GCA_019695395.1. Classification (NCBI taxonomy): domain Bacteria; kingdom Pseudomonadati; phylum Pseudomonadota; class Alphaproteobacteria; species Alphaproteobacteria bacterium. The sequence continues at coordinate 4,697 of JAIBAD010000066.1, read as the reverse complement.
TTGTGGATCATTTATCAAGATGAAATAGAAAAAATTTTAAATTAGAATAATAAGGGAATGATACGTATAATGTTCATTCCCTTATTGAAATCTATAATATTTCAATTATTTTTTTTAAAGGCTGATAACTTATGACTTGGCTTATTTTTTCAACAAATATGATATTTTCTTGATCTCCACTTGCCAAAGATCCTTTATAGATCACAGGTGAAAAATCATAATCCAAAGCCCCGCGATAAGTTGAAAGTACACAATTTTCTGCACAGTATCCTGATAAAATCAAGGTATCTATGTGTTGATCTTTTAACATATCTTTTAATTCGGTTTTATTAAAAGCATTACCATAATTTTTAATTATTTTTAAATCTGTTTTTTCTGGCTTTAAAGAATCAATAATATCAAATCCTTCCAGTCCAGGTATGGTACCATCTGATGGATCTGTGTCTTGAATCCAAATTATAGGGAGTGTTTTATGACGAAATAAAGGGATCATATAATTAATATATTCACATGCCAAATCCATGGATCTAGCAACGTCCCCTTTGTAAAAAGCTTTTTGCATATCAATAATTAAAAAGGCTAATTTCATATTAATGGCCTGATCTTTAAAAAATTAAGATAAATTGTTAAAATTTTATCCTAAAAAATTTGATGAATTATTTACATAAGTTAAAGTTATATGAATTATGGAGCGGGTGAGGGGAATCGAACCCCCGTCTTAAGCTTGGGAAGCTTCTGCTCTACCATTGAGCTACACCCGCTTTATGGGTTAATATATCTAACCCCTAATGCCTGACAAATAATGGATATATTAAAACAGATATAGCTTAAATATAAAGTTTCATTTAAAAAATATTTGAATATTTGATTTTTATTTAAATTTATTTAATATTTTTATGAAATACTTTTAATAGAGTAATATAAAAATTTTATAAGGTTTTATAGAAATCTGCGAAAAAAACCTTGTCTAATTTATTATATTACCCTAAAATTTAAAGTGAGGATGGGAAATAGTTCTTATTTTTTCTTTGATTTTGTTCAAATTAACTAAAATCCTATTAACTAAGAAAAACAAAGAACTATAATACTTTCTCAAAGACGTTAAGGACTGTGACATTATGGCATCACATCTTGAAATAGTACGAAAAATACTTGATTAGGGCTTTTGACAAGATGAAATTTAATGCCTATGATCGCTCTCGTGTTGCTGTCCGCCAAAGTCTGTATTGCGCAGGCTGTAGGAATTACGACGAAGCAAAATGTTAAATTTATTTATGGTCGCATCTCTTCAGTCGAATGCGGGCATGATGTATAGTTAAAATGAACAATTAAGAGGGGACTGGTTATAATGAAGATATTTAAACTGTTAGGCGTCATTGCCATGGCGGGCATTTTAGTAAGCTGTACAACAAGCTTGCAGAAAGTAAGAACTGTAAAGCCAACCGGTGGTACGCCATTTACTGCAAACTTAACTGAAGAATACAGACAGTATGCAAATTTTGAATCAAGATCTGAATACGATTGGGTAGATGCTCGTCATTTTGCCCGTAAAGGTCTTGCAGCAGCAGAAGGTCAAGTTGTTCTTCCAGAAGAATTGGGCAATTGGGATCTTCCAGCAGATAAAGTAGACGAACTTGCCCAAGCAAGATCTCGTTTAATGACAGCTTTAGACGGCGGTGGTCGGGAAAAAGGCCCTGATTTAGCTGCACGTGCACAAAGCCGTTTTGATTGCTGGGTTGAACAACAAGAAGAGAATCATCAACCAGATGATATCAATAGCTGCCGCACCGAATTTTTGGAAGCAATGGTTGCTTTAGAAGCCTTGTTAGCTCCTCCTCCAGTAGCAGTTGTTGCTCCTGCAGAATTCATTGTATACTTTGAATTTGATAAATCACGTTTAACAACCGCTGGTAAAGGTGTTATTAGCGAAGTTCTAAACTATGTTAATGGTTTAGGTTCAAAAGCAGTACCACAAATCTCTGTAACAGGTCACACAGATTTAGCTGGTCCAGCTGCATATAACATGGCTTTATCATTACGTCGTGCTGATACAGTACGTAAGGCTTTAATTGCAGGTGGCGTTCCAGCCGAAGCAATTACAACAGCCGGACGTGGTGAAGCAGAACCAGCTGTACGTACAAAAGATGGTACTCCTGAAAGGAAAAACCGTCGTGCAATCATAATTGTACAATAAGTAATATTATAGTCTGAATAAAAACGTCGGGGTATTACCCCGACGTTTTTATTTTATAAATTTTAAATTCTAATTATTAACAGTTTAAGTACAATTTTCTAAAATTGGAAAAATACAAATTTTTATGTATAATTGAACTAAAGGACCTGATTCAAAATAGGTATATAAAATGTATAGCCAAACCACCCGTTCAATTAAAGTTACTGTAGAATCAATATATATGGAGGATCAATCTCTACCAGAAGAATCACAATATATGTGGGCTTATCATGTTAAAATCATTAACCAAGGCAATGAAACGGTTCAATTGAAAAAAAGATATTGGCGTATTACAGACTCCCTTGGCCATATTCATGAGGTTAGAGGCGATGGTGTCGTTGGACAGCAACCTATTATAAAACCTGGCCAGTCTTTTGAATATGCAAGTGGTACACCCTTGACCACCCCGTCAGGAATTATGTTTGGAAGTTATCAAATGGAAAATGAAGCCGGTGAATCATTTGATATTACAATTCCTGCTTTTTCTCTAGATAGTCCTTATCAACCCATTAAATTAAATTAAAGAATTTTGTGATTGTAAAAGATAAGCTCTTTTATTTTGGGGATTATTCTATAAAATATTCTTAAAACGGTATGAAACCGTTTAAAAGGATTGGATAATGAAAATAAAAAATAAAATTTCTAAAAACATAGATCGCTCCCAAAAATCTTTTCGATCGAAAATGAAACCTTCTCGTGATGAAGCAATAGAGGCTGTGCGCACCCTTTTACAGTGGGCAGGGGATAATCCAGAACGTGAAGGACTACGTGGTACGCCGGACAGAGTTGTACGTTCTTTTGAAGAGTTTTTTTCTGGCTACACGGTTGACCCAACACAATTATTGCAAAGAACCTTTGAAGAAATTGAAGGATATGATGAAATGGTTGTGTTACGTGGAATACGTTTTGAATCCCATTGTGAACATCATATGGCACCTATTATAGGGCACGCCCATATTGCCTATATGCCTAATAAAAGAGTGGTGGGTATCAGTAAATTGGCCCGAGTTTTAGAGGTTTATAGTAAACGTTTACAGATCCAAGAAAAAATGACCAATCAAATTGCCCAGACAATTAATAATGTTCTAAAGCCAAAAGGTGTTGCCGTGGTTATTGATGCAACCCATCATTGTATGACAACAAGGGGTGTTCATAAACCAGGGGTAAGTATGGTGACCAGTACGATGCTTGGGTCATTTCGTAAAGATTCGGCCACCAGACGAGAATTTTTGGCCATGATCGGTACACCAATTGCGAGCTTTTCTCATTCCTAAATCAATAATCTTGACCATGGCTTTATTAACTCTGATATTATAAAATAAATTTATAATATTATAAAATAGCTATTTTTACACAGCAATAATAGTATAAAATAAGTATATTAAAAGAATAAAAAAAGAATTTATAAAAATTAATTTATAATTAATACTTTATTAACTAAATATTTTTATATTTATGCCACTTTAACTCATATATTCATATATTGAAGAGGCATAAATGTTCACTCCAATAACCACAAGTAAAAAATCATTTCGCTCTAATCTTTTAAATACGGTAACTTTTACCGCTTCAACTGATTTACCCAAAATTATGACGCTTACTACTCCTGCTACATACACATATGTTGGGGGCGAAGGTAATGATTTTGCCAAGGGTATGGATGGAATAAAGAATAACATGTTTGGCTATGGGGGTAATGATACTTTATTGGGTGGTGTTGGAAGTGATGATTACATTTATGGGGATAGTGGGGATGATTATCTTTATGGATATAGCGGGAAAGATATTCTTATTGGGGGTAAGGGTAATGATCAGATTTTTGGGGATAAAGATGATGATAAATTATATGGGAATGAAGGGGACGATTCCATGTGGGGTGGTGATGGAAATGATGAGATGCGCGGTGATGTTGGCTATGATCTTATGTTTGGGGGTACGGGTGATGATGCCATGTATGGCGATATAGGGTACGATCAGTTATTTGGGGAAGATGGTGACGATAGATTAGATGGCGGGGATAATAACGATCGATTGGATGGTGGGACAGGAATGGATTTACTTTTCGGTGGTACAGCCAATGATCAGCTTTACGGGGGTAAGGATGATGACGCACTATTTGGCCAAGATCATGATGACAAATTATATGGGGATGAAGGGAATGATATGGTGTTTGGTGGTATTGGAAATGATGATCTCTATGGAAACGATGGTGATGATATAGCAAAGGGTGGTGATGGTGATGATTATACACATGGTGGTGCCGGAAATGATGAAATATATGGCGAAAATGGCAATGACTTTATTTATGGGGAAATAGGAACGGATAAATTATTTGGCCAAGATGGCCAAGATAATTTATATGGTGATGATGGCGATGATTTTATCTATGGGGACGCAGGTGATGATAGATTAGAAGGTGGTAAGGGTAATGATATAATTGAAGGCGGAATTGGCCAGGATAATA
>JAIBAD010000065.1 GCA_019695395.1 Alphaproteobacteria bacterium | reverse complement strand
TTTTATTTAATGAATTTTATCTGGATTTGCTTTTTCTCGTACTCTATCTTTTTATTTTGATGCACAGTTTTCGCCATCTTTACCATTATTAGCATTGTAAAGATTACCTTCACCAACGGAGGTATTGCTACGTGTTAATCCCTTAGATAAAGATTGGGGTAGAGGGGTTTTTTTGGCAAAAGATCCAGTTAAAAAGGTCATCTGGCCATCAAAAGCGCCCAGAACTTTATCAAGTTCCTCTTGGGTAAGATTTGTATTATTATATATTTCAACTGTACCTGTTACATTATCATGGGTGACCGTTACATTGTAACCTTTACCAAGATCAATTTCATATGTATCAACTGTACCAACTGTGGTTTTAATGGCTTTTTTATTTGCATAAGCATTTTCTGCATTAGCTAAAAGAGATTTACCAGACATAGTCGTATCTTGGGCCAAACCATCAAGAGATTTAAAAGTTCCCTTATATTCGATATAGGTAATTTCGGTATCTTTATAAGTTCGTGTTACCCTGGTTTCACCAAATTTTAATTCTGTTCTAGTTTCTTTATAAGCTAATACAGTTTTTTGTCTATTAGATGATCTAAATGGATCTCTTTGTTGATTTTGAGGCATATTTTCAACACAAGCACCTTTATCATCAAAACCACCTTCACAGAAAATTTCAGCATAAGAAGTTGGTATAGTTAAAACTATAGATGCAGCAAGGACAGCTATAGAAGTTAGTGTGGTTATTTTCATTTTAAAAAATCCTTTAGGAAACGGGAATGTTTATTTGTAAATAATCTATAAATTAAATTTATTAATAAATTATTAATTTTTTTTATAGCTAGGGATATTTTATGATTTTAGCCTAGTTATACCAAAAATAATGCCCTTTGATTGGGGTCAAAGAGCATTATTAAAAGTTTATTAGTTAAATTTTGACTTAGAAAGATTACTAGTCGTCAGAATCATCAGAAGTAGGTTCTGATTTAGCGCGTTCTCTATCTTTGGAACCAAGACCAGCACCATCTTTACCATTGGCATTATAAACATCACCTTCACCAACGGCACCATTACCACGCCCTAATCCCTTCATTGCTTTTTGAACTGATACAGTTGGAGCAGGCTCATTTACGGCTTGATTGCTACGTACCAATCCTTTCATTGCTTTTTGATCAGCAGGTGTAGATGGTGCAAATTTCTTGGTAATAGGGCCAGTTAAAAAGGTCATATTACCGTCAAAGGCACCAAGAATTTTATCAAAATCAGTTTGGTTAAAGTTGTCACGGCTAGATACAGTTACAACCCCTGTTCCATGGTTATAGGTAATGACTACGACACCACTTTTAAGATCAATTTCATATGTATCGGTCATTTCACCTGTTTTTCTGTCAGTATATGTAGTTTTGGTTGCGTTTCCTTTGGAATAAGCAGCTTCTGCATTCGCTACCAATGATTTACCCGAAACAGAATTAATATTGCTTTCGCCCCTAATATTAGAAAAACCCGGACTTTTTTTTCCAGTATCTTCGGTATATTGAATGGTGCTTCCATCTTTATATAGTCTGGAAACAGCAACGATATTTCCTGCAAGTGATTTTCTGGTTTCTGTAAATGCTGCAACATCAACTGCAGATGGTGCTTTTGAATTGGTTGAAACAAAAGTATCACTTAAACGGTTTTGTTCAATATTAAGGTTAAGATCTTCCACGCAGACACCTTTATCGGTATCAAACCCTTGTTGGCAGACAACAATGGCAGCTGATGCAGCTTGAATGGTAAGGATAGATAAGGTCAATGCGCTTAATAAAGCGAGAGTTGTTGGTTTCATTTTTTGCATCCTTAATTGTTTATTATAAAAATTATTTATGATATGTATAAATTAAATTTATTAATAAATTATTAATTTATATAATATTTATACAAAAGTGAACAGAAATTGAGATCTTGTCGCATAGAAGCAGTTGCTTGAGCTAACATAACAGATGCTTTAGGACGTGGTGAACAGGCCCCAACACAGATGATCCTTGTTGTAATTTATTTAACCAGATTGAATCTGTTTTTGCTGGAGTTAGAGATTAAAGATTAGAAAATCGAACAGAATTATTTTGTTCTGATAATTTAAAAGCTTTATCGAATGGGTTTTTTGCATCAACGCAGGCATTTTTATTTGTATCATAACCACCTGAACACATAATAATTTCTGCTGATGCATTTTAAAGATTAAAGGCAGCGAAAATCACTGCACCTAAAATAGATGTCTTTATTTTCATTTTTTATCCTTATAGTTTCCGGTTATTATTAAAATTTTATTATTTATGACGATAGCAAAAAACTATAACGAATGGAAATATAACTTTTATAGATCAATAGCTTTTGGCTATAATAAAAAAACTATAATTTTGATGGTACCATATAATTGGCTGTTAAAATCCGGCTTGTCCTACAATATGTCCAGTACGGTTCACAATAATAATTTCAATATTAAGCTGATGATCAACAAGATCAAGACAAATACGTTTGGCTTGGCGGGCAATAAAATCACCCAACGGTAATTGATTTTGAATAGATTCTTGAATAATTTGATCCGCGGTATTAGCTTCTAAAATTTTTTTAAGAAAAGAAGGCTGGGCGCCAAGTTTTTCTAAAATATTTGCCAAAAAATGACGGTCAACTTGACTTCTTTTTGAATGAAGATCTTTATGTCCAGCAGCCAGTTTTGATATTTTACCAAATCCGCCACCGATAGTTAATCGTGATATGGGATGTTTACGTAAATATTTAAGTGTACCCCCAACAAAATCACCCATATCCAGTAAAGCTATATCAGGCATTTGGTAAATTTTTTTAATGGTTTGTTCAGAAACCGATCCTGTGCATGCGGCTGCATGGGTTATATTATTGGCCCTACATACATCAATACCACGATGGATAGATGCAATCCAGGCAGAACAGCTATAAGGTATTACAACGCCCGTGGTTCCCAAAATTGATAACCCGCCTATAATACCTAATTTGCTGTTCCATGTTGATTTGGCTAAAGTTTCTCCATTGGGTATTGATAAAGTAATTTCTATATCAGGATGCGTCTTATATAAATAGGCTAAATTCTGAGCAGCCGCTGCCATAAATTGACGTGGTACAGGGTTAATAGCGGGTTCCCCAACTTGAAGGGGTAACCCTGGTTTAGTAACTGTACCTATACCTTCGCCTGCCTTAAAAATAATGCCTTGGCCAGATTTCAATCTTTTTACAGTTGAATATATTATGGCCCCATGGGTTACGTCAGGATCATCACCCGCATCTTTAATAATACCTACTTTGGCACATGTATCGGATAGAAATTTATCATGAATCGGAAAAGAAGGTTTAAGACCATTGGGTAAAATAACAGTCACTGGATCTGGAAATCGACCAGTTATTAAAGCATGAAATGCTGCCGCAGTTGCAGCAGTGGCACAAGTACCTGTTGTCCATCCTTTGCGTAAAGGTTGGTTTGATTCTTTTTCGATCATTTTATAATTAAAAGGATATATTTGATTAAAATTTTACTTTCCTTAATATGATTAATTGTAACCCATTTTATAGAATTTAGAAAGTTTTTACCTGGTAAGTATACTAAAGAATATAATTAGGGATTTGGTTTCTTTTGGTTAAGTAAAGATATCTTAATGCTGGTGCCTTATTAAACAATATTATAATTATTTTACTTTTGCTAGTTGATATGATAATAAGATGGAACCCAACAATACTAAAAAGATTGGTAAAAATATAGGTGAACTGCTTTAAAATACATAAATACCCAATATTTTAATTTTTACTTGTTACTTCTTTCTATTTTTAAATAATGATAAAATCTTTAATTAACCTTGTTCCTATGACTGGAACCGAATTTGATTTATTTTTAAGAATTTTTATTCCTGAATTTGCTGCAGATAAAATACTTAGTGGCAATGGGGTGAAAGAAGAAGCATTAGAACGTTCACGGCAAGAATATGCCAAACTGTTACCCCAAGGATTAACAACACCTAACCATTATTTTTTTACAGTTAAACTGGAAGTTCAGCAAAAGCGAATAGGTTGGCTTTGGTTATTTGTCGAAAACAGTAATGCTTACATTTATGAAATTACTATTGATGAACCCTATTCGTCTTCAAGGATATGCTACTCAGGTAATAGAACAAGCCGAATCTAAAGCTAAATATTTAGGCGCTATAAATATTGGCTTATCTGTATTTAGTTGCAATTACGGTGCACAAGCTCTTTATCAAAAACTGGGCTATAATGTTACCAATATTAATATGATAAAGTCACTTAGATAATTTAATATGATCTAAAGTATTTCCCCATATTTTAAATAAATATGGGGAATGCTTTTGATTAATCTATTGAAAGTGATGGAGATCTGGATTCTTTTATACGTTCTCTATCTTTTGGATTATAATCTATATCCCTGCTGGAATTGTTTTCATTATTATAAGCATTGTTATCGAGATTTTTTGATAACGTAAAAGGACTAGATATATCTTGTTCAGCCACAGGTGTTTGGATTAAGAAATTTATTTGACCTTCGAACATATCAATAATTTTATCTAATTCAGCCTTTGTTATAACCCGGGGTGTAAACATTTCTACTTTCCCCGTGACTTTATTATTAACAATGACAATAACGGTACCTGAAGCTTTATCAGACTCTATCGTATAGACATCCCCAAAAAAACCACCCATCTTTGTTCCTTTACCTGCAGCAACTGCTTTTTCAGCATTGTTGATTAGAGATTGGCCAGCTGGTGATTTGTTGGTTGTATAACCGGTTGCAGAAAATTTACCAACATATTTATCATCAGTTGTAATTTCAAAAACATCACCATTTGGATAGGTTCGTACGGTCGTTGTAATGTCTCCGACTTTTATTGACGTTTCAATATATTTTTGTTGCTTAGGTAATTTTGATGTGTTTGAAATGTTATTAATATTGATTGTATCAAGCTGATTTCTTGAACAAACGTTATCGACGTTACAAACTGTATTTTCGGCTAAAACTGGATATGTGTGGAAAGATATAGCACAAGACATTAAAAAAAGAATTTTAGAAAATTTCATTTTATTACTCCCTATAAATATAATTTTAACATTATTTTTTTTATGTAAATATATTTATTGCTTATTCTTATTTGAGAAAGGAGTCAACATTAAAATAAATAAAAGTTTAAAAAATATAATTTTATATTAATGGAATTAATTTTAATAAAAACGTTACTTTTTAAATGATATTATGACGTTTTTTAACCATAATCATCTCTTTCCTAGAAATAGACATTCTATTTCTAAATACACTAAAGCTAGTAAAAACAAATGATTTAGTTATTAAATTTATTAAAATTAATTTTATACAAAATAAATAAAATTAATTTTTAGATTTATACAATATTTAAAAAAATATAAACCACTTTTTATATAAAAAGTGGTTTAT
>JAIBAD010000064.1 GCA_019695395.1 Alphaproteobacteria bacterium | reverse complement strand
CAGGACCTTGGACGCAATACCCTGATCGTATGTTACAGATGCGTGCTAGAAGCTTTGCTCTAAGAGATGTATTCCCTGATATTTTATTGGGGCTTTCTTACGCAGTCGAAGAATTAAAAGATATAACGCCTGCAGAAGAGGTTAAGCCAGTTTCAAAATTAGAAGCTCTTGAAGCCAATATTATATCTTCTAAAGAAATTGAACCTTTAACTGTCACAGAAACATTTGATCCCAATACAGGTGAAATAATATCTGAGCAATCTGTAACATCAGATCAAGATGAACAACAGAATGCAAAAATATTAGATTGGTACAATAAAGCTACTGCACAAATTAATAGCTTCAAAAACGAAGATGATTACAAAGAATGGGCAAGAAAAAATAATAAAGCTCTTAACAGATTGAGAGAAGTTAAAGAAGAGCTATCCGATCAATTACTCAGTGTAATTCATCAGAAAATGGAACAGTTTGAAAAAGCAAAAAGAGTTATGGGCAATAATTATGGGAAATAAATTAAAAGGAAGTTCGATGAACAAATATAATTGGCCACAAGCTCACATGCCAATGAATGAGTATCTTCAAACTTTATGTAAGTTACAATTTCATCAAGATGCAATGAACGATGCATGGTTATATAGCAAAAATTTACTTTCCGTAATAAGTAGTGAAGAAATTTATCGCCAGTTTATTGATGTTGAACATTATTTAGAATTGCTTATGGCGTTACAAAAAATATCAAACTTATTTAAAGAAGTAAATAAAGGGTTCCTGGAGGTAATCAATGACCACTGATCCAAACATGAAAGTTATTAATAAGTATGTTTCTCTTACAGTAAAAGATGCAGATATAACTGCTAAATTATTTACAATTGGTCTCAGAATTGCAGATATAAAATCACTCATGGAAGAATGCGTTTACACTATTGATGATATGAAAAAAACATGGGAAGAAACATGCGAATCAGAAATTAATATATTGGCCGCAACCTTAGATAAAGTCAGCTTTTCATGGGATAAGATATTTAGACAATATAGAAACATTTTAACAAAAGAGTTCAAAAAACTTCCAGAAGAAAATAAAGATAAGGAGAAGGAAAGTGACATTAGTAGAAGAACTAAAAAACGATCCGCTGTTAACAACTAAAGATGCCGCCAAACAATTAAAGATATCTGCGGGAACTGTAATTAATGAAACAAGAGCCGGTAGACTAGGCCATATAAAAATTAGATCAAGAACATTTTTTAGACTATCAGATTTAACAACATATTTACAAAATCAACACGTAAAGCCATGTCAAAATACGAACTCAAAAAAAGAAAAGACAAACCAAATTGGTATATTGTCTGGACCGAAAATAGGCAAACTCACCGCCGCTCAACGGGGACGGAAGATCGCCGAGAAGCTGAACTCGTTTTAGCATCTTTTCTACTACAAATTAATAAGAAAGCATCTGATGTAAGTAATGATGTTTTAATTATAGATGTATTAGATCAGTATTATGATAAATATGCTTGTAATGTTAGTAGTGAACCAACCGTCAGATACTCTATAAAATTATGGAAAGATTTTTTTGGATATACAAAAGTCTCTGAGATTAATTTTGATCTAACGGATCAATATATTTTAACCAGGCAAAACAAAGATATAAAACATGGGACTATTTCTAGAGAACTTTCTGTATTAAAGGCGGCACTAAATAGAGCTGTGAGATATGGCTTAATTAAATCTGCTCCAGCAATTTCTTCTTTGTCTTCATCTCCACCTAAAGAAAGATATTTAACAAGGGATGAAGCAGCTAAGCTACTGTTTGCGGCTCATGATCTATATCTTAGACTGTTTATTAGGTTAGCTTTATATACAGGGGCAAGAAGTGGGGCCATTTTAAAGTTAACCTGGGATAGAGTTGATTTTAAAAATAAATTAATTTTTTATTCACTACCTGATGAAATAGAAAAAAATAAAAAGAAATCTGTAGTTCCGATTGAAGGGGCACTATTGAGATCTCTTAAATTTGCTAGAGCACACGCTTCAACAAATTATGTAATAGAGCGGATGGGGTCTCCTATAAATAATATTAAAAAGAGTTTTAAGTCTGCATGTCTTAAGGCAGGATTAAATGATGTTAGTCCTCATACTTTACGACATACTTGCGCCACCTGGATGGCACAAAATGGCGTGCCCATTTTTGATATTTCCGGGATGTTAGGACAACGCGTCACGGCAACTACAGAGCGTTATGCTAAACATCAACCTGAATACTTACGTAAAGCAGCGTGGGCAACTTTAAGAAACCGCGAGCCCTACGCGAGCCCTGAAGAGAAAGTGAGGAAAGTGTATGTATCTAAATAATTGCAGAAAACCAGCTATTTCACTGGAGCGGGCGAAGGGATTCGAACCCTCGACCCTAACCTTGGCAAGGTTATGCTCTACCCCTGAGCTACGCCCGCTTAAAATAATTTAGATCATACCGTGATAAATCATTTTGGCAAGTGTTCTATTGGCCCTTGATCAGAAAAAAGTCCTGGTCATTCCTTGATAAAGAACAAAAAAAGCAAATCCTATCAAAAAAATAGCTGAGATACGGTTAAGTTTTCTGACAATAATCCAATCCAATCTATGTCTTACGATCGCAACACTTAGGGTTAAAATCATCCACCATAGTAAAGAACCAACAAAAACCCCAAGGACAAAGAAAATTATCTTAAACGGGTTATTCACAAAATTATTCAAATGGGCAAACCCATTGCCCACCACACCCAGGCCTGTCATAACTGCAACAAAAGAAAGTAAGGTCATAGGGTTAAATAAGGTAATTGAACAAGATGAAAGAAAACATCCTGCAATACTAGGTTTCCGTTCATTCAAAGATTGCTTTGGTTCTTTGGCATCTGTTGAATACCATTCCATAATCCCTAACACACATAAAACAACAAAACCTATCATGCTAAATAGAAAACCATTTCTTGCTAAAAATTCACCCACAAAACTTAAACTATAGGCCGCAATAAACCCATAAAAACTATCTGCCAAAGCTGCACCTAGTCCAATCACAAGGCCAGCAATAATGCCTGAGGCTAAAGTTCTTCTAATTAATAAAAATCCGGTGGGACCAATAGGGGCTGCAATAAGAAAGCCAACCATTAAACCTTTTAAAAACAATAAAAACGCTTCTAGTTCTATAGACATATCAACATATAATTTTAAAATTTAAGTTCATCACCTATGCCTACATAGCTTTTTAAATTTATAGGTAAGTAATAAAATTATTATGATTTTACTTTACAAAAGGCAATATAAATAGATTTAATTCATTATGCCGATTTTTCCAATCAAGGATTTTTTTTCATCTTTATTACCCAACCATGCTATATTTGGTCTTGATTATGGCCAGAAAACCATTGGTATTGCTTTAAGTGATCCAAATTTGATTGTCGCATCCCCTCTTCAAACGATTTACCGAAAAAAATTTTCAATTGATATAAAAATATTAATTGATCTTATTCAAACCTATAAAATTGGGGGGCTTATTATTGGATTACCCTTACATCTTGATGGTAACCAGGGAAGAAAAGCTCAAGCCGTTAATGATTTTGCCAAAAATATTATGATGGTGCTTGATTTACCTATAACCCTATGGGATGAAAGATTTTCAACAATAGCCGCCGATAAAATGATGCTTGAAAGTAATTTATCAAGAAAAAAAAGGGACTTACTTATTGATCAAATTGCAGCAGCCTATATGTTACAAGGGGCGTTAAATTATTTTAAAAATAAAATTAAGAATGAGAATGGATAAAGGATGCCAGAATTGGACAATCCGTATGTTTATTCTTTTCACATTGGGTAATTAATTCCTGCAAAACATTAACCATCAATTGCAAATCATGAATCCGGACCTTTAAATCATCAAGATGTTTAAGCGCAATATGACGTACCTCTAGACGATTCGTTTTTTTATTTTGCCAAACATTTAATAAAATTTTAATATCTTCTGTGGCAAAACCTAAATTCTTTGTACGTTTTATAAAATGCAATATATCAATATCTGATTTTTTATAAATTCTATAATTAGTAGAAGTTCTTGTAATTTTTCCTAATAATCCTAGCTTTTCATAATGACGTATCATCTTTGCCGAAAAACCAGTTATTTTAGAGACATGATTAATTGTTATCATCATATAACCTTAATTAAGATTTTGGAAGAATGGGTCGCCATAAAGAAAATAACAGGGCATTACCTATGATACTTATACTGCTTCCAGCCATGATAATACCAGAAAGCGACGGGGTTAATAATCCTGCTGCAGCCAAACTCACACCTATAATATTATAGGCAAATGTCCAAAATATATTTTGACAAATTTTCCAATAAATTTTTCTAGCCAGAACTAAAGCTTGATCAACCCATAATGGATCATTATGGATTAAAATAATCGATGCTGTATGAAGGGCAATATCGCTTCCAGAAGCCATTGCCATACTTACATCTGCTTCCATTAAAGCTGGGCCGTCGTTTATTCCATCACCTACCATAACAACCATATTATTTTGCTTACGGAAATTTTGAACAATTTGTTTTTTTATCTCGGGCGTTGTTTCTGCAATGATAGAATCTGCACCCAATTTTTTACCTACGAAATCAGCAGATGATTTATTATCACCCGTTAGAAGTACAACCTTCATTCCTTTATCTTGTAAAATTTTAACTATTTGAGTTGCATGAGGTTTTAAAGAATCTTGGAGGGCAAATAGAGCAAGATTTTTTTGGCGAGGATCAATTTCTGCAAGCCAAGCCAAACTATAACCGCTATTTTTATGATCTTCTGCTTTGCTTGCAAAAGAAGTTATTTCTATATTCTCTTGAACAAGAAGTTTTTCATTACCTAAAACAAACCAAGCTTGTTTTTCTTGAATATATCCTTTTACCCCTAATCCTGGAATAACTTTAAAATCTCCAACTGTAAAAATTTTTTGTTCATTTTTTGGCAATTTCTCAAAAGCTTGTTGAAATGCATGGCTAAAAGAATGACCTGATCCCTTTTGTAAGGCTGCTGCTATGGCTATAAATTCATGAGCTTCAGATCTATCACACGTATCAATATGCTGTATTTCTGGCAATCCTGTTGTCAATGTTCCTGTTTTATCAAAGATAACAGTTTTAATTTTCGCTAATTTTTCAAAAATGCGAATATTTTTAAAGAGAAGTCCATAACGAGCCCCCAACCCTGTTCCAACTAAAAATATAACGGGCGTTGCCAAACCCAAAGAACAAGGACAGGCAATAATTAAAACAGAAATTGCATTAATAAGTGCTTGGTCAACATTCCCATTATATGCCCACCACCCCAAAAATGTACCAAGAGCAATAAAAATAATTATGGGCACAAAAAATGCACTTAACCGATCAATTAATCTTTGGATAGGAATTTTTTGCTGACGTGCCTCTGTCACAAGTTTAATAATATTAAATAATCTTGTCCCTTCTTGAAGGGCATCAACTTTAACAGTTAAATGGC
>JAIBAD010000063.1 GCA_019695395.1 Alphaproteobacteria bacterium | reverse complement strand
TATTTTATCTGAAAGACTGTTTTTTGAATTTGATATTGTTTTTTGTAAATCATAGCCTGCATTATTACTTAGAATTTTTAAAAGAATTCGTTGGTCTTGTTTATACTGAACATCAGGAAAGATATCCAAGAAAGATTGACGAATAATTTTCGTATAAAAAAGGGTTGAGGTATCGGGGTCATTATTTTCGTTTAATAGTTTTCCATCGATTTCCAATTTAATGTAAGTTTGATTAAAAGCAGGTAGGCTTTTGCCAATAATATCGGTTAAAAGAAATCCTAAAATAAAACATGCCAATAGAATGGACAAAATACCAAAATATTTAAATATTTTTTCATGCCTTAGACGTTTTTTTAAACGTTTTTTTAAAATTAATGTTGATTTTTCTTGTGTATATTTATTCATATTTTTCTCGATATTTTTTAACAATATAAAGAGCAATAATATTAAGAATAAAAGTCATTATAAAAAGGATTAATCCCAAAGCAAATGCTGCAAGTGTTTTAGGATTATCAAACTCCTGATCTCCAACTAAAAGATTGGCAATTTGTACGGTCATAGTTGTAACAGAATTAAAAGGATTGAAGGTTAAATTTGCTGACAATCCAGCTGCCATAACCACAATCATTGTTTCTCCTATAGCTCTGGATACACCTAAAAGAATGGCACTAATAATACCGGGTAATGCGGCAGATAAAATAACATGACGAATAGTTTCTGATTGTGTTGCCCCTAATGCATAAGATCCATCACGTAAACTTTGAGGAACCGCATTAATAATATCATCAGATAAAGAAGAGATAAAAGGTATAATCATAATACCCATCACCAATCCAGCTGCCAATGCACTTTCTGAAGCAACTGAAATGTTTAGAGTATCACCTATATCTTTTAGAAAGGGGGCTACTGTTAAAGCTGCAAAAAAACCATAAACAATGGTTGGGATTCCAGCTAAAATTTCAAGAACAGGTTTAACAATTGTTCTGATAGAACGTGGAGCATATTCTGAAAGATAAATGGCAGACATAAGACCAACAGGTACAGCAATAATCATAGCAATAACAGTTATAAGTATAGATCCTGTTAATAAAGGGATCATTCCAAAACTACCACTACTTGCTGTCTGGTCAGCCCTTAGAGCAATTTGGGGACTCCAATGAAGCCCAAAAATAAATTCATTTAAAGGTACTCTTTGAAAAAACCTTAAAGCCTCAAATAATAAAGAAAGAATAATTCCAACGGTTGTTGTAATAGCCAAAGTAGAACTTATAAAAAAGATAAATAAAATAATTCGTTCTGCTTTTTTGCCAGCTGAAAAATTTGGTTTAATTTTACCAAATGAAAGAATAAAAGCAGATAAAACAATAATTGTAAAACATATATAGAAAACGAAAGATGTCGTATTTTGAATAATTTTTAAATGATTTGCCGCTTCTAAAATAGAAGATGTAGTGGTATCAGGTGATGTTAATTTATTTTCAAGAACATTATAAATTTGATTAAGAGCAAGTTTAAACGATTCTGATTCTAAAGAGCGCAAATCATGTGGTAAAAACCAATGGAGAATAAATTCGTTAATATGGGTTTGGCTTGTCCACCAAATAAAGAAAAATATTAAAGAAGCTAAAAAGCAAATCAATCCTACGTACCATCCATGATAATGAGGTAAAGATTTAAGATTTTTAATATTTCCTTGGACAATATTTTTAGCACGCCAATAACCAAGGTAGAATGTAATAACAAAAATAAAAAATATAAGGATAATGATCACGAAAATTTCTTTTAATCCCTAATACTTATAAACAATAGTTTCTTATTATAGAAACTATTGTTTATAAGTAAGTTTATATTAAATAGTTTTTAAAGATAAAACATCACTTGTAATTTTTTTATGTCGTTCAGCAGGTAGGGGAATCAAACCTTTTTCAATAAGATATCCATCTTCACTTGATGCATCGTCACTTGTCATTTCTGTCATATATTCTTTTAATCCTGGCACGAGATTTAGGTGATCTTTTTTGACATAAATATAAAGAGATCTTGCAATAGGATAACTATTATTGCTGATCGTATTGTAAGTAGGGGTAATTTTATTAATTGTACTTGCTTCAATCTTGTCTGAATTTTGTTCTAAAAAACTGTATCCAAAAATTCCCAAAGCTTTTGGATTAGTGGTTAACTTTTGAACAATCAAATTGTCATTTTCGCCAGCTTCTATGTAATGACCATCTTCACGAATTGATTGACAATAAACTTTTTTTTCTTCCGGTTTTAAATTTTTAATTTCTGAAAATTCTTCGCATCCTTTATCAAGTACAAGTTCAACAAAAGCATCCCTTGTTCCAGAAGAAGGTGGAGGGCCAAGAACTTCGATCTTATCAGGGCTCAAACTTGGATCGATGTCATTCCAATTGTTATAAGGATTGTCAACCCATTTTCCATTTTGTGGGATTTTTTTTGCTAAAGCTTGCCAAATTTGTTTTAGACTTAATTGATAGGGCTTATGTTCTTTAGAAGAGGCAAGGATAATTCCGTCAAACCCTATTTCAATTTCCATAATGTTTTTAACACCATTTTTATGACAATCTTCAAGTTCAGATGATTTGATTTTTCTAGATGCCCCTGAAATATCAGGAAAATCTTCTCCTAAACCAGAGCAAAATAATTTTATACCAGCTCCAGTGCCGGTTGATTCAACGATAGGTGTTTTAAAAGATTTTTTCTTAGAAAAATTTTCAGCAACAACTGTTGCAAATGGAAAAACAGTACTTGATCCAACAATACGAATTTGATCGCGTGCAAAGGCTGATGAGAAAGTTGATAAGATAAAAACAGGGATAAAGAAATATAGTTTCATTTTGTCCTCGTCATATTAAAGATTAGTTTGAATTAATCTTGTTCTAATCAATATATGTAAATATTATATGACGAAATTATTACAGTTTTATGACAATAGAAAATAATCATTTAAAAGAGATAGGAAAAAAAATACAAAAATTACTTCCTTGTTTAGGCTTACTTTGAATATCCATAAAACCTTGATGATGATTAAGAATATGTTTCACAATAGCTAACCCAAGTCCAGTTCCCCCAAGGTGAATAGATCTTGATTTATCAACGCGATAAAATCTTTCTGTTAACCTTGGAATATGTTCTGCTTCAATTCCATAACCATTGTCAATAATAGCTATAAAAACATGATCAAAATCTTTAGTAGAATTTTGTGAAACTTTGGTTACACCAGAAACTATTTTTATAGTAGTATGAGATGCGCTGTATTTAATTGCATTATCAATAATATTTTGAAATAATTGGAAAATTTCCTGTTCATCCCCACAAATTTTGGGCAATTTTTTTATGTCTTCCATGGTTTTTTGTTGAAATGGGAATTTCCATAAAGACGAATAATCCTCGTCAAATTTGATATTAATGTTTTTACTTTGAGCTTTAACATTAATCATAGTTATAACTTGATTAAGAATAGATCCCAAATCACATAATGTCGAAGGTTGACTCATTTCGTTAAGTTCAATTTTTGATAAAGAAAGTAAATCATCAATTAGTTGTTGCATGCGACACGCATGATTATTCATAATATTAAAAATGTCTTGGGATAATTTGGAATTTGTATCAGTACGCAGTGTTTCTATGGATGTTTTAAGTATGCTTAAAGGAGTACGTAATTCATGACTTGCATTAGCAATAAAATCCCTTCGCAATTTTTCAGTTAGTTTGATTTGGGTAATATCTTGCATGACGATTAAAACAAAGTGGTTTTTATAAGAAATAAAAAGCTTTGTAATGGAAATAATAAATTGCCTCTCTAAGAGAGGGAAAAAAGAAAACTCTAACTTTTCCTGTTCGCGATCATTTAAAACAGATTCTATAGCTCTAATTAGATCTGGATGACGAAAGATAGAGGTAAAGTTATATCCTGTAATACTTAAATATCTTGTTTTAATAGTACTTTGAAGAAGTTTTAAAAAAGCTTCATTAGTATCAATAACCTTTTTTTCTTGATTAAGAAGAATAGTGGGATAGGGATAGTTTGAAATAATTTGTTTATTTAAAGAAGAATGTTGGGTAATTGCAACGATTAAATTTTCGTATCGTTGAATAAGTTTACTAATAAGTGCCCCAATATTACCGATAATTGGCAAAGGAACATTTGACAAAAATGCATTTTTATAAAATTTAGCATTTTTATTTTTTTGGTGTAAGGTTTTTCTAATGAAATTAAAATAAGAAAAAACAGGATAAATAATGAATCCCAACGATAAAGCAATAAATAAAAATGATGCGAAAAGAATTATGAAAGATTCATGGTAATACCAAAATAAAAAACTAAAAACTAAAATAATTGGCGATAAGAGAATAAGCCATGATGTAAGAAAAGTTTTATTAAAAAATTTCGACATATTTTTATTTAGATGCTAAGATTTTTTCTTTTGAATCTAAAGCATCTAGGGCAACCAATGCTGCTGTATGTACAAGATCAGAGACATTTGATCCAGGTTGCACAATTTGCGCTGGTTTTTGTAAACCCATAAGAAGAGGCCCAATCATAGTTTTTCCCCCAAATTTTTGTAAAACACCTGAAGCAATATTTGCACTGTGCAAGGCGGGCATAATTAATATATTGGCAGGACCAGTTAAGCGGCAAAAAGGATAGCGTTTTTTCATTAGTGTAAAATCTAAAGCCACATCTGCTTGCATTTCTCCATCATATTCAAAATCAACTTTTTTTCGATCCAAAATTTGAATGGCTTCTTGAATTCTCTGTGCTCTTATTCCTTGGGGATTTCCAAAATTGGAAAAAGATAGCAAAGCAACCCGGGGTTCGTGACCTAGTTTTCTAGCTTTATCTGCTGTTTGAATAGCAATATTCACAAGTTCTTCGGCACTTGGTAATTCATGCACAGATGTATCGGCTAAAAAAACAGCCTTATCCTGGCTCATGATTACAGAAAGACCCATTAAAATTTTATTATCTTGGGTCGGAATAACTTTGGTAATTTCTTCAAGATTAGTAGAAAAATTTCTTGTAAGCCCACTAATCATTGCATCAGCATCTCCTTCCATAACCATACAAGCTGCAAAAATATTACGATCGAGATTAACCATTCTCTGGCAATCACGGTAAAGGAGCCCTTTGCGTTGAAGACGTTTATAAAGCATATCTGTATAATGTTGATTGCGTGAACTTATGCGCGCATTCTGTATTTCAAGATTATCAATAGATCCTAAACCTGCTGCTTTCATTGTTTGTGCAATTCTATCTTCACGTCCTAAAAGTATAGGAATACCATATCCTGCATTACGAAAGGCAAGTGCAGCGCGAACCATTTTTTCTTCTTCACCTTCTGTAAATACAACACGCATATTTTGATTTTGTAGACGTTCAAATAACAAACCAAGCATTGCAGAAGTTGGGTTTAAGCGTGCAGCTAATTCAACACGATAAGAATCCATGTTAGATATGGTTTTTTGGGCGACCCCGCTTGCTATCGCAGCTGTAGCAACGGCTGGGGGAATTTCTCTAATTAATCTAGGATCAAAGGGAACAGGGATGATATAGTCTGGTCCAAATCTTAAACGTCTTCCTGCATAAGCCGCATCAACTTCATCTGGGACATCTTGTCTGGCTAATTGGGCCAAAGCTTCTGCCGCAGCAATTTTCATCTGATCATTAATAGCAGAAGCGCGTACATCAAGTGCGCCACGAAAAATATAAGGAAAACCAAGCACATTATTAACTTGGTTAGGATAATCAGAACGACCTGTGGCGATGATAGCATCGGAACGTATTTGTTTAACGTCCTCGGGTGTAATTTCAGGATCTGGGTTTGCCATAGCAAAAATAATTGGATCTTTTGCCATAGTTTTAACCATTTCTTGGGTCACCGCCCCTTTAACAGAAAGACCAAAAAACACATCTGCTTGATTTAAAGCTTCAGCTAAAGTACGCAATTTTGTTGGA
>JAIBAD010000062.1 GCA_019695395.1 Alphaproteobacteria bacterium | reverse complement strand
TAACACAGGTTGGGGTGGGTCAACTTTTTGCATTTGTAAATTGGTTATAAAAATACCAGTTTGGTAAGTATCAAGGATAGATTGGATCATATCACGGGCAGTTGATTGAATTTCTCCTCTACCTTGGGTACGAGAAAGTTCAAAGGTGCTGCGTCCAATAATTTCTCGCATAACACTTTCGGCAACACTTTTAACAGTTAATTCAGGATTTTTAACGTTAAATAAATAATCACCAGCATTTTTAATTTGCCAAAATACAACAAATTGGATGTCAATAATGTTTTCATCCCCAGTTAACATTAAATTCTCAGCTTTATTATCTCGCATGCTTGTAACATTTTGATTATCACCAGGGGATATAAAGCCTATTTCAACGCGGTTAACATCTGTAACCTTTGGGGTTTCAACGGCACCTATGGGGGCTGGCCAATTATAACGTAGGCCTGGTTGGGTAACGGCTTTATATTGACCAAAGACAGTCTCAATACCTTGCTCATTGGCATCAACACGGTAAAATCCGCTTGCTAACCAAATAAGGAAAGCACCTATAATAAGGATAATAATTCCACGGTTGTTTCCAAAACCTCCTGATGATAGTTTTTGTTTAAAATGTTTTTGACCTTTTTTTAGGAGATCTTCAAAATTTGGAGGATAAGGTCCATTGCCTGGCGGTTGACGGTTACCCCAGGGACTTTGATTAGATGGTTTTTGAGCTGGGTCTCCATTAGAAGGATCATTTCCCCAAGGGCCACCTTGACCCTGATCATGCCAAGGCATTAATTACCTCATTAAATTTATTATTTTTGTTAATAAACATTTTGTCTAAACAGATTTATAAGCTAGCATAAAAATTGTGACAAGTTGAAATAGATATCTAAAATTCAGATTATTTTCCAATTTTTAATTTAAAAGTATAAATATGATCGTATAGTGAAGAAATCAATGGATAAAACAGATTTAAAGAAAAAAATAGTTGCTATTTTAGCACAGGTAAATCCAAGTCAAGATCTTGGATTAAAAAAATTTGATTATAAAATTTCATTTCTTTCAGAAAATGAAGGAAAAATTACACTTGTGCTTGAAATTAATGATATTGAAAAACACCAGATAATAAAATTACAAAACAAACTAGAAAATATATTAAAATCAATATCAGGTATTTTTAGTGTTTCGCTTGTTCTAACTTCGGAAAAATTATCTTTTGACGAAAATAAATCTGATAAGAATATTAAGGTTTTTAATAATAAAAAAATAGATACTATTAAAAAAATTATAGCTGTTGCAAGTGGGAAGGGTGGTGTTGGAAAATCTACTACAGCCCTTAATTTAGCTATAACTTTTGCTGTTTTGGGCTATAAAATTGGGTTACTTGATGCTGATGTTTATGGCCCATCTCAAGCTCGGATGATGGGAATAAATCACCCAATAAAAATAAATGCAGATAAAAAGATTATTCCACATTATCACCATGGAATTTTTTTTATTTCTATGGGTGTTCTTGTCCCAGAAAATGTAGCTATGATTTGGCGTGGACCTATGGTATCTGGTGCTATCAGGCAAATGCTTTTTGATGTTATTTGGGGTGATTTAGATATTTTAATTATAGATTTACCCCCTGGAACTGGTGATGCTCAATTAACTCTTGCGCAACAAACAATTCTTGATGGTGTTATTATGGTTTCCACACCGCAAGATATTGCCCTTTTAGATGTACGTAAAGCATTAAATATGTTTGTAAAGGTTGATGTTCCAATTTTAGGATTTGTTGAAAATATGAGTTATTTTGAATGTCCCCATTGTCATCATCATACGCCAATTTTTGATCATGGTGGGGTCGAAAAAGAAGCAAAAAAACTGCACCTTGATCTTTTGGGTTCTATACCTTTGGATATATCAATTCGTCAAGCATCTGATCAAGGATATCCTCTTATCCTTCAAAATCCATTAAATCAATATGTTAAAATTTATCAAAAGATAGCTCATAGGATTTTACAGAAATTAAACCTTAAAGATCAAATTTCTGCATAAGCTCGTTCCATTCTCGCTTCCCAAGACCACTATTTTCTGCATTAAGAGATTCACCTTTAAGCATACGCTTAATAACATCTTGGGCCTTAGCAGATAATGTTGTGGCATAACGACGGTATTGATTAAATGCTTCATAAGTTATGGGTACCCAACGTTTAACTGTCTCTAACATTTGCTCAGCATAAGCACGAATTTCATATTGGGCATGGGGATCAGATCTTAAATGTAAAAAATGCAAAAGATTATGAAGGTCTATTTTCCAATACCATTGTGTATAAAAATTTAATGATAAATTCATTCGGGCAAGCTCTCTGGCTAAACCGCTTTGTTCAATATCATCTTTATTACCTAACATATAAGAATAATGTTCATAGGCTTTATTGGCATCTTCACGAAGCAATTTTTGTATTTCTTGTGCTGTTTCATCATTTAATACATCACCACGGCCTTGACGATTTGATGATGATTGAATGGCTAAATTTTCTTTATTTGGAATATAAAATTCATTGTCTAAAATTGAATAACGAGCAGAATATTCATTCACATTAGCAGTTCTATGACGAATCCATTGACGCGCTACAAAAATAGGTAATTTAACATGATATTTAATTTCACACATTTCAAACGGGGTAGAATGATGATGACGCATTAAATAACTTATTAAAGCTTGATCTTCACGAACAGCTTTAGTTCCTTTGCCATAAGAAACTCTTGCAGCTTGAACAACCGCATTATCGTTTCCCATATAATCAATGACACGAATAAAACCGTGATCTAGCACAGGAATAGCTTCATATAATATTTCCTCAAGCTTGGGTGCTGTTGCACGACGGGTGGGTGTTTCTATTGATTTTTGGTGGTCGATTTCTTCTTTTTGATTTTGCGTTATGGCCATGCAAAATTCCTTATGTTTTAGATTGAAAGATTTTTTACAATACTGAATTTATAGAGATAGTAAATCTTATTTTAATAAACCTCTTCACCATTTAAGAATCAATCCCTATATTATTAAGTGCTGTTATCAGCTATGGCGATAAACGCTTTGTGAAATAAACGTTACGGACCCGGGGGCGGTACCCGGCGCCTCCACCATTTTTATTATATTATGATTTTTGGGGGCGAAATAGGATCGACGTGCGTGGTAAAGGCAAAGTTTTTGCTCGGCATTGTACCGCCGTTATCGGGCTTTATTACAAATGCCAACGACAATAGATTGGCTCTCGCTGCCTAATTTTAGGTAAGCGCGGTTTGGAGGGCACCGGGCAACAGAAGCCCTCCGCTTTTTTATTTGGTGCTATATATATATTTTGTCGTTTTTATTTGTTTGGCTTTATGTAATACATAGGAATTAGGGAGATTTGAATGGATTCTCAAAAGTTTCGATATGATTTAATGGTTGAAAAAGCTTTACGGAATGTTGTGCGTGAAGCTCTTCAAGAGGTGGCAATAAATGGTTTGTTTGGTGAACATCATTTTTATATTACCTTTTCAACGAAAAATTCGGGTGTTGAAATAGCAGATTGGCTTCGGTCACAATATCCAGAAGAAATGACAATCATTTTACAATATCAATTTTGGAATTTAATAATTGAAGAAGATTATTTTAGTATTATGTTAAGCTTTGATAATCGCCAAGAAAAATTAGTTATCCCTTTTTCATCTATTATTGCTTTTGCTGATCCTGCCGTAAAATTTGGATTACAATTTGAAACAGTTATGAATCAGGTTTCCTTAGCGAAAGATTCTGAGGATAATGAAACCAACCATGAACAAAATAAAAGTGCAGACGTTGTAACGCTAGATTCATTTCGAAAAAAATAAATGTTAAAATCAGAAATAGATAATATTACAATTTTTATTGTAACTTGGTGCTAATTAAAAAATTGGTGATGTAAATTATGATTGATTTAGAAAATTGGTTTGAAGAACGAAAAATAAGCGAAGTAGAATGTTTAGTTCCTGATATGTCAGGGATAGCACGTGGTAAGATATTACCGGCAACAAAATTTGTTAAAAGTGTTAAACAAAATAGTTTAAGACTTCCGGAAAGTTTATTTATCCAAACAGTTACAGGTGAATATGCTGAAGATGAGGATAATGAAATCATCGGGGCAGCAGATTATGATATTATGCTTGAACCAGATCCTGATACTGTATCTGTTGTACCTTGGTATAAAGAACCTACAGCCCAAGTTATTCATGATTGTTTTTATAATAATGGGAAACCTGTTGATATTGCGCCACGTTACGTTTTAAAACGTATATTAGAATTGTATGATGAAAAAGGTTGGCAACCTATTGTTGCACCAGAACTTGAATTTTTTCTTGTGCAAGTTAATACAGATCCTGATCTACCTTTAATCCCGCCTATTGGAAGATCTGGTCGTTCAGAAACAGGGCGTCAATCTTATGGGATTGATGCAACCAATGAATTTGATCCAATTTTTGAAGAGGTTTATGATTATTGTGATCTTCAAGGTATCGACATTGATACATTAACACATGAAGCTGGTGTGGCCCAAATGGAAATCAATTTTAACCATGGGAATGCCCTTAATTTAGCTGATATGGCTTTTTTGTTTAAACGCACGGTACGCCAAGCTGCACTTCGTCATCAAATCTATGCGACTTTCATGGCTAAACCATTAACAAATGAGCCTGGAAGTTCTATGCATATCCATCAATCTGTGATTGATAAAGAAACAGGCCAAAATTTATTTGTTAATAGTAATGGTAAAGATACAGCGCTTTTTAAGTCTCATGTTGCTGGTTTGCAAAGGTACCTGCCTGTACTTATGCCATTGGTTGCACCTAATGTTAATTCTTATCGAAGATTACAACCTAATTATGATGCTCCAATTAATGTACATTGGGCTGTTGATAATAGAACTGTTGGTTTGCGTGTACCAATTTCCCCACCAGAAGGTAGACGAATTGAAAATAGACTAGCAGGGGCTGATGCTAATCCTTATTTAGCAATTGCTGCTTCATTAGCATGTGGATATTTAGGTATGATTGAACGATTAAAACCCACCCAGCAAATTGAGGGAAGTGCCTATCGCTTACGTCATACTTTACCTAGAACACTTTATGATGCACTTAGCCGTTTTGAAAGTAACAGAAGAATTAGAACCGTGTTGGGGGAACGTTTTATTCGTGCTTTTGCTGCAGTCAAAAGAACAGAATTAGATGCTTATCAGCGTGTTATTAGTTCATGGGAGCGCGAACATCTTTTATTAAATGTCTAATAATTAAAAAAATTAAATTAAATTAATTGGGAGGACAAAATGGCCAAATCGATGGCTACGAAAAATATTGCAACAGATCAAACAGCTTATTGGCGCCAGGAAGATGCACAGCATCATGTGCACCCTTTTACGGAGCATCATGCTTTAACAAAATTGGGTGTGCGTATTATTACAAAAGCGGAAGGGACATATTTATACGATTCGGATAATACCAAAATTCTTGATGCTTTTTCTGGTTTATGGTGCGTCAATATTGGATATGGCCGTAAAGAATTAGCAGAAGCAGCTTATAACCAGATGTTAGAATTGCCTTATTATAATACTTTTTTTAAAACAGCTACACCACCTGCTATTGAATTATCCAAAATACTTTGTGATTTGTTACCTAATCATCTTAATCATGTTTTTTATGGATGTTCTGGTTCTGATGCTAATGATACAATTGTTCATATTATTAGACATTATTGGAATTTGAAAAAAAAGCCAAATAAGAAAATTATTATTTCACGCATTAATGGGTATCACGGTAGTACACTTGTCGGTGCAAGTCTTGGTGGTATGAGTTATATGCACGAAACGGTTGATTTACCCTTACCGGGATTTGTGCATATTATGCAACCTTATTGGTATGGGTTAGGATCAGACCAAGATCCACATTCATTTGGATTACATGCGGCATCGATGTTAGAGAAAAAGATATTGGATCTTGGCCCAGAAAATGTAGCAGCCTTTATTGGTGAGCCCATCCAAGGTGCGGGGGGGGGTAATTATTCCACCAGATAGTTATTGGCCAGAAATCCAACGTATATGTAAGA
>JAIBAD010000061.1 GCA_019695395.1 Alphaproteobacteria bacterium | reverse complement strand
ATCTATCACCACTAAAATGGCCTTTTGTTGGTTTATAAAAACCGGTAAGACAATTAAATAACGTCGTTTTACCAGCACCATTAGGGCCAATAATTCCTGTGATTTTTTCTTGTTCTGCAATAAAAGACACATTATCGATGGCCAACAATCCACCAAAACGCATTGATAATTCCTGTACAGTTAAAAGAGCTGCTATCATATATAATATTTTTCAAAAATCATTAATGAACTCATAATCATTTATCTACAAATACAAGTTCAGTTTTTTCAAAAAGGCGAACGGTTGGTTCACGGTGATAAAGTAATCCTTTGGGTCGCCAAACCATAATGAATACCATAACCAAACCTGATATTAACGAGCGATACAATTCTAATTCCCGTAAAAATTCTGGCAAGGCAATCAAAATCATTGTTGCCAAAATTACCCCCATTTGACTTCCCATACCGCCCAAAACGACAATGGCTAAAATAATGGCAGATTCCATAAAATTAAAACTTTCTGGGCTAATGAAATTTTGCTTGGTTGCAAAAAAACACCCCGCAAATCCTGCAATCATAGCCCCTAAAGCAAAAGCCGTTAGTTTAGTTTTTGTGGGATTAATACCCAACGCTCTACTTGCAATTTCATCTTCACGTAAAGCTTCCCAGGCGCGTCCAATAGGTAATTTTCTTAATTTTAAAGAAATATAATTCGTTATGAGAGCAAGAATTAAAATAATGTAATATAAAAAAATAATTCTATGAGTTGTAGAAAAACCAATATCAAAAAAATCATGAAAACTTTGTGTTCCAGGATTTGGGATACGTGTAAAGGAAAAGCCAAATAAACTTGGGCCAGGTATATTATTAATACCACCTGGACCACCAGAAAAACTTGTCCAATTAATTAAAATGACGCGAATCATTTCACCAAAACCAAGTGTTACAATCGCAAGATAATCACCGCGAAGACGCAAAACCGGTAATCCTAATAAAATTCCAAAACTTGCCGCTAACAGACCAGCAATTGGTAAGCAAATCCAAAAATTAAACCCATAAACAGTTGACAATAAAGCATAGCTATAAGCTCCTACTGCATAAAAAGCAACATATCCAAGGTCTAATAAACCTGCCAAACCTACAACAATTGTTAACCCCCATCCCAACATAATATAAGTTAATATAAGAATACTTCTATCTATAAGAACGCGATCAACGAAAGGCAAAGTTGGCAAAATAAAAGCAACAATAATAAGCAAGAGTGCTAAATAATAAATAAAATGATGCCGTTGAAATTGGGGTTTGTTTTTAATTAAAGAAGATAATTCAAAAAGATTATTCCCTTTCTTTTTTAAAAACCCACTTATTATTAAAACAAGACAAGATAAAACCAAACACCAATTCAAAATAGGTTCAGAAAATGGAAGAAAATGTGATATATCTAATATATCAGTAAAAATCAATCCAATCCCTAACCAAACTATGCCAATAAAACCAATAATAAATGAGGGTAAAAATATGTTATATCTTTGAAGCGAGAATAACATTTTACCAACAAAAACTATTATAGCTGCATATAAAACTGCATCAAATCTTGTTTGATATCCAAGCTTTCCACCTACATCAAGTGTGCGAATTCCGATAAGTTCAATAAATAAAATAGCAACAAGAAGTGCAGCAATTAAAGAATCTTTTAAGCTGGATCGTATAATTTTATAAAACATAATGATGCTAAACTTTTTCTATTTCTGGTTTACCTAAAAGACCAGTTGGGCGAAAAATAAGGACAAGTACCAAAATTGAAAAAGCAGCCACATCTTTATATTCAACAGAAAAATATGCTGACCACATAGATTCAATTAATCCGATAAGTAATCCACCAAGCATCGCACCTGGCAAAGAACCTATTCCCCCCAATACCGCTGCTGTAAACGCCTTAATCCCAGCAACAAAACCCATATAAAAATCTATGACACCATAATAAAGCATAACCATAAACCCAGCAACAGCAGCCAACGTTGCCCCAATAACAAATGTCCATGTAATTGTTTTGTTAACATCAACACCAACAAGAGCCGCCATTTTTTGATCTTGTTCACACGCACGTTGGGTGCGTCCCAAGATTGAACGGGAAATCATTAAAGCAAAACCTGTCATCAAAATAATAGTTAAAAGAATAATAAAGATTTGTAGATAACTAATTTGTACAATAAACCCATCTTTTTCGAGAAGTTGAAAGCCACCTCTAATAATGGGCAATAAAGGTTTTGGTCTTGGTCCTTGTACCAATTGAATATAATTTTGTAAAACAATCGACATCCCTATTGCCGAAATTAATGGGGCTAAACGAAAGGAACCCCGCAAAGGACGGTAAGCAAATTTTTCAACAGCCTGACCATAAAGAGAAGTTAAAAGGATAGAAACCAAAAGCACCAATATTAAAGCTAAATATCCATCACCTAAACCAAAACTTTTTAATACTAAATAGGTAATTAAAGCATGGAAAGAACCAATCATAAAGATTTCACCATGGGCAAAATTAACCATACCTATAATTCCATAAACCATGGTATAGCCAATGGCAATTAACCCATAAATAGCACCTAATGTTAATCCATTAAATAATTGTTGTAAAAAATACTCCACATATCCCCCATAACATTTTAAATTGGTTTTAACCCAATTTAAATTATTTCCCTATCTGAATCCAAGTTGCCTTAACATCTGTATATTTATGCATAGCGTGTAATGATTTATCACGGCCAAATCCAGATTGTTTAAATCCACCAAAAGGTGATGAAATGTGACCATTATCAAAGCAATTAACCCAAACCACACCAGCCTTTAGGGCTTTAGATGTAGTAAGAGCTTTATTAATATCTTTGGTCCATACCGCAGCTGCTAATCCGTAAATTGTATCATTTGCAATTTTAATCGCTTGATCCTGATTGGTAAAAGTGATCGTTGATAATACAGGACCAAAAATTTCTTCTTGGGCAATGCGCATTTTATTATCAACATGATCAAAAATTGTTGGTTCGATAAAATAACCTTTATTTTCAATAGTAAGTTGATTTCCACCAAAAACCAATTTTGCGCCTTCTTGTTGACCAGTTTTAATATACCCCATGACCCGATCAAATTGGGTCTTATCTACCATTGCTCCAAGACATGTATTTGGATCTAAAGGATCACCAGGGCGTAAAGTTTTTCCAACTTCCATAATTTTTTGTAAAACTTTATCTTTAATTTTATCTTCAACAATTAAACGGGATCCGGCATTACATACCTCGCCCTGATTAAAAAAGATCCCCCAGGCTGCTGCCGTTGCCGCCGCATCCAAATCAGGGGCATCTGCCATAATAATATTAGGTGTTTTACCTCCACATTCTAGCGATACACGTTTCATATTAGATTCACCAGAATATTTAAGAAAATATTTCCCAACTTCCGTTGAACCCGTAAAAGTAATACAATCCACATCCATGTGGCGACCAAGAGCTTGCCCTGCCGTTTCACCCATGCCAGGCACCACATTAAATACACCTTCTGGAATACCAGCTTCTGCTGCCAATTCTGCAATACGGATAACTGTTAATGACGACTGTTCCGCAGGTTTTAAAACCATACTATTACCTGTGGCCAAGATTGGTCCAATTTTCCAACATGCCATCAATAAGGGGAAATTCCATGGTACAACTGCACCTATGACGCCTAAGGGTTCCCGTCTAATCATAGAAATGGCGTCAGGTCCAGTTGGGGCAATTTCATCATAAACTTTATCAATTGCTTCCGCATACCAACGTATACAATTAACAGACAATGGAACATCTACATTGATACTATCACGAATTGGTTTACCCATATCCAACGTTTCTAAAAGAGCCAATTCACTGGAATTTTTTTCCATTAATTCAGCAAATTTTAACAATTTTATCTTACGTTCGGACCCCGGCATATTTGACCAGGACCCCTTTTCAAAAACTGTACGTGCAGCTTTAACAGCTTCATTAATATCTTCTTGTTGACAGGATGATATTTTAGTTATGACTTGCCCATTTGCTGGATTAATTGTTTCAAAAACTTGCCCAGACAAAGCTGCAACATATTTTCCATTAATGAAAGCTTTGTTACGGTAATCTAATTGGGGAATTTTTGATTTCCAATAATCCAATGATAAAACTGCTGACATTTTTTTCTCCTGATACTTTCTAGAAAAATTTTATCTCATATAAACATGGGATTGATTCAAGCTCATTAATTTTTACCTGATTCAGTTTTAATTTTGGTCCAAGTTCTGGTTCTTAAACGCTCTAAAGCTATAGCCCCTGCTTTATCATCAAATAATCTTTTCATAACTTCTTCAGTTGGATAGATTGATGTATTGTTTTTTATGTCTTTATCAATAAAAGGTAATGCTGCTTTTGATGCGGTGGCATAACGGACAAAATTGGTTCCTGCTGCCGCTACTTTTCCATCCATCACAAAGTCGATAAAGGCATGAGCTTCTTTGGGATGAGGTGCATCTTTAGGAATCGCCATAGAATCGACCCAAAGCAATGTACCTTCTTTTGGAATGGCATATTCTATAACATTACCATTTTTTGCTTCGCTTGCGCGTGCACCTGCAATAAAAATATCCCCACTAAAGCCTAAAACCAAACATATTTCACCATTCGCTAAATCTTCAATATAACGTGATGAATGAAAATACTTAATATAGGGTCTTACACCTAATAAAAGTTTTTCTGCTTCTTTATAATCTTCTGCTTTTTCACTATGAGGATCTTTTCCTAAATAATTTAAAGCTATTTGCAATATTTCACCCGGCGCATCAAGCATAGCAATACCGCAACTAGCTAATTTTGATGCTAATTCAGGTTTAAAAATCATATCTAGGCTATTAAGTGGGGCATCAGGTACCAGCTTTTTAATTTTATCAACATTATACCCAATACCCGTGGTTCCCCAAAAATAAGGCACGGCATATTCATTATTGGGGTCAAAAGCTTCATTAGCTTTCATAATTTTAGGATCTTGATTTGCTAAATTTGATAACAAGCTTTTATCAAGTTTTTGATAGGCACCTGCCTTAATTTGTCTTCCTAGATAGGCACCTGAAGGAACAACAATATCATACCCTGATTTACCGGTCATTAATTTAGCTTCCAGCGTTTCATTTGAATCATAAACATCATAAACAACTTTAATTCCAGTAGCTTTAGTAAATTTTTCTACTGTATCTTCACCGATATAATCCGACCAGTTATATACATTGACTACTTTTTCTTGAGCACTAACTGATTGATTAATCAATAGTGTAGCAAGAATAATAGACAGGCCTGATTTTATTAAGTTGATCATAAAATTCCCCCTTTAAAATAAAACGTCAAGTTAATTAGAATTATACAAATTGAAAAGCTTAGCAAGTAAATATTATTAAAGACGTTGGACATCTTCCCAGGTATAATCTAATGCTTTTTTAGCTAAAACCATAAATTCATCAATAATATCTTTAGTCCATATCAAACTAGGTGACATCATCATTGTATCCCTTGTTGCCCGCATAATAAGCCCCAATCGAAAACAATGATCACGACATATCGTACCAACTTTACCTAAAGGTTCAAAAAATTCTCTCTTGTTTTTATCTTTTACAAGTTCAATTGCACCCATAAAACCTTTTAATCTTACTTCACCTACTAAAGGATGTGTTTTAAGTTCTTGTAATCTTTGCCATAAATATGGACTAGTTTCTTGTTTAACTTTCATTATTAAATTTTCTTTTTTTAGTATTTTTATATTTTCTAAGGCAACTGCGCAAGAAACAGGATGACCCGAATAGGTATATCCATGTTGTAATTCAACACCTTCAGCTAAAATAACATCTGCTATTTTATCACTTATAACTGCGGCTGATAAAGGCATATATCCAGATGTTAAACCTTTGGCCAAAGTCATTAAATCAGGTTCTATTCCATATTGGGAAGAAGCAAACCATTCCCCAGTCCGTCCAAAACCAGTTACAACTTCATCAGCAACTAAAAGCAAATCATATTTCTTACATATACGTTGGATTTCTGGCCAATAACTATCTGGTGGAATAATTACCCCCCCCGCACCTTGGATGGGCTCACCAATAAAGGCTGCTACATTTTCTGGGCCAAGATCCAATATCTTTTTCTCTAACATCGATGCCGCATGTAATCCAAATGAATGTGGATCTTGGTCTGATC
>JAIBAD010000060.1 GCA_019695395.1 Alphaproteobacteria bacterium | reverse complement strand
TGATACAGTTGATACGATAAACAGCATAACGGCTGTCCAAATGTCATAACGCAATGTCTACATAATTTCATATGATCCTGATTGGATCCAGGTCAAAAGATTTTGCGTATAATTTTGATGATGATGCGCAATGTCAAAAAAGATAAACCAAGATAATCCTGCACAAATAAGCATAAATAAAGTTGTGATAAGCTGGCTTATTCTATCACCAATTATTTTACCACCTAATCCCGCAATTAATGCACCTAATAAGGGAAGAAAAACAATAGCTATTCCCATTATTTTATCCCTTCATACTATTAATATCTTCAACCGCAATTGACCCACGGTTACGGAAATAAACAACAAGGATTGCTAGCCCAATAGCAGCTTCCGCTGCTGCTATTGTTAAAATAAACATAGCAAAAACTTGACCCACCAAATCTTGTAAGTAAGAAGAAAACGCAACAAAATTAATATTGACGGCAAGCAAAATTAATTCAATCGACATTAAAATTGTAATAACATTTTTTCTGTTCAAAAAAATACCAAAAACCCCGAGCGTAAAAAGTATTGTTGCTACAATAATATAATGTGTTAGCGTTATAATCATCATTCCACACCTTTTCCAATACCAACATCAATAATGTTAATTGTTTCTTTAACCTTGCGGCTTGTTTGTCTAGCAATTGATTGATGTTTAACATCCAATCTATGGCGCAAGGTTAAAGTAATAGCCCCAATCATAGCAACTAAAAGAATAACCCCTGCTGTTTGAAACACAATTAAATAATCTGTATAAATAATATCACCCAAAGCTTTAGTGTTTTGAATTTTATCTTCTATAGGATGGGCTAAATTAAGCGGCTTTTTATCTTGAAGAGAATTAATTCCCGTGCCGACAATGAAAATTATTTCTAAAAATAAAATCGTCCCGATAACTAATCCAATTAACGTATATTTTGATATGCCCTGTTTTAATTCAGCAAAATTTATATCTAACATCATCACAACAAAAAGAAATAAAACTGCAACAGCACCCACATACACAATAACCAAAGTCATTGCCAAAAATTCTGCCCCTAATAAAATAAAAAGGGCAGCCGAATTAAAAAAAGCAACAATAAGAAATAAAACAGAATAAACAGGGTTACGGGAAGTTATAACCATCAATCCCGATAAGATTGTTAAGGAAGAAAACAAATAAAAAGCTATAGCTGTAATCATAATTCCATTATCCTATCCATAAGGGTAATGAAACAAAATAGTAATACCATTATTATCCCCACATTTTTAATTTATCTATATGGTGCGTCTTCTTCAAGATTAGCCGCAAGTTGAACTTCCCAACGGTCTCCATTCGCCAAAAGTTTTTCTTTATTATAAATAAGCTCTTCTCTTGTTTCTGTTGCAAATTCAAAATTTGGTCCCTCGACTATAGCGTCAACAGGACATGCTTCTTGACATAGACCACAATAAATACATTTGGTCATATCTATATCATATCGGGTGGTACGCCTGCTGCCATCATCTCTAGGTTCTGCTTCTATGGTAATAGCCTGGGCTGGGCAAATAGCTTCGCAAAGTTTACATGCAATACAACGCTCTTCCCCATTTGGGTAACGACGAAGCGCATGTTCCCCACGAAATCTTGGACTTAAAGATCCCTTTTCATAAGGGTAATTAAGCGTGGCTTTGGGTTTAAAAGCATAGGTAAAGGTTACAAAAAGCCCAGATATTAATTCCCATAAAAGTAATGATCGCAAAGATCTAAACAAAATTCATATCCTTAATTAACAAGTTCAATTTATTATAAAACATAGGTAATAAAAGCTGAAGTTAAAACAACCCAAAGTAATGACAAAGGTAAAAAAACTTTCCATCCTAATCGCATAAGTTGATCATAACGGTATCTTGGAAAAGCCGCTCTTACCCAAATAAAAACAAAAAGCACAAAAGCAATTTTTAAAAATAGCCAAATTGGACCCGGTATTAGAGTAAAAGGAAAAATAGCAAAAGGAGGAAGCCATCCACCAAGAAACAAAATGCTGGTCATCGTGCTCATTAAAATCATATTGGCATATTCACCTAAAAAAAACATACCAAATGTCATCGCGGAATATTCTGAAAAATAACCCGCAACAAGTTCTGCTTCAGCTTCGGGTAAATCAAATGGCGCCCGGTTTGTTTCAGCTAATACAGAAACAAAAAATATAATAAACATCGGAAAATGTGGAATAAAAAACCAAACAGTTTTTTGAGCTTCAATAATAGTGCTAAGATTAAGGGAACCGGCTGATAACAAAACGCTAATGATAATAAGGCCCATAGATACTTCATAAGAAATCATTTGGGCTGCAGAACGTAACGCCCCTAGAAAAGGATATTTTGAATTACTTGCCCACCCTGCCATAACAATTCCATAAACACCAAGGGATGAGATAGCAAAAAGATAGAGAATACCCACATTAATATTGGCAAGAACGATACCTTGATCAAAAGGAATAACCACCCAAGCAACTAAACTTAAGATGAAGGTAATCATAGGAGCAACAACAAAAATAAATCGGTTAGCCCCACTTGGGATAATGGTTTCTTTCGTTAAAAGTTTAAGCCCATCTGCAATAGGTTGCAATAATCCAAGCGGTCCCACTACATTAGGACCTTTTCTAAGTTGCATCACTGCCATAACTTTTCTTTCTGCATAGGTAAGGTAAGCCACACATAAAAGCAGAACGATAATAATTCCAACAATGTAAAGTGCTGTCAGAATAGCAGGCCAACTATATTCCCAAAATTCTGAACCCATAAACATTTATATTTTCTCTTCTATTGGTAATTGGTTAAAAGTTTGCGAACATTTTGCCATGGTGGGTGATGCTCTGGTAATTGGATCCGTCATATAGAAATTATTAATTGGCAAAACAAAAGGTTTATCAGATATAGCTATCTTTTCTGTAATAGAACGTTCTTTATTATACCATTCTGCACGTACCAATTCATGAGACGTAGAAAAATTTGGATATTTTATGGTTAAACGTTCATATAATTCCATATAATCAATATAGGGCAAATTAAAATTTAATTGTTCGGCCAAAGCACGTAAAATTTTCCAATCTTCTTTGGCATCACCTGGGGGGAAAGCAGCCATACTGGTATGTTGAATGCGTCCTTCCAAATTAACATAGGTTGCTTTTTTTTCTGTATAAGCAGCACCAGGTAAAATAACATCGGCACGATGTGCACCCTTGTCACCATGATGACCTTGATAAATAACAAAGCTGTTTCCTAGTAATTTTGTATCAATTTCATCGGCCCCTAAAAGATAAATGACATCCATATCACCTTTTGCTGTAGCTGCCAAAATTTCTGGAACATTTTTTCCATCTGATGGTGGGACAAAACCTATATCCAAACCACCTACCCTACCTGCCGCGCGATGTAAAAGATTAAACCCATTCCAATCATTTTGAATAAAATTAAATTTTTGAACAATTGTATAAATGACATCCTTTATTTCAATAACATCAGGTCTAGTTAACACATGTGATCCTACAATCACCATTGGTTTTTTGGCTTGGTCCAACACGCGTGTAAAGTCATGATTACCTAAAGCAATATCTATAAGCGTTCTTGGGTTGTTACCCAAATCATGAATTGGATATGTTAAATCCGTTTTTGGTCCCAATGATCCAATTGTAAAATTGCCTTGTAAAAAACGCTTACGTAATCTTGCGTTAATAAGGGCAGCTTCCCATCTTGGGTTAACCCCAATAAGCAAACATAAATCTGCCTCTTCAATTCCTGCAATTGTTGTATTAAATAAATAGCTTGCCCGATCAAGATGATTAATCGCTTCACCATATTGCCTGCAATCATAATGGGGACTTTCCAGTCTGGTCATTAAATCTTTTAATACAAACATCGATTCAACATCAACCAAATCCCCAGCAATTGCAGCAATACGATGGGGTTTGCTATTCCGCATTTTACTAGCAACTATTTTTAAAGCATCAGTCCAAGATGTTTCTTCTAATTTTCCATGACGTCTTACATAGGGCCGATCAAGACGTTGTTGAAGCAACCCATCACACGCAAAACGGGTTTTATCTGAAATCCATTCTTCATTAATATCTTCATTAATTTTGGGTAATATCCTTAAAACTTGGCGTCCTCTTGTATCAACACGAATATTGCTCCCAACCGCATCTAAAACATCAATCGTTTCTGTCTTTTTTAATTCCCATGGTCTGGCAACAAAGGCATAAGGTTTTGATGTCAAAGCACCAACAGGGCACAAATCAATTAAATTACCTGAAAGTTCTGATGCAATTGCCTTTTCTAAATAGGTATTAATTTCAAGATGTTCGCCTCTACCCACCGCACCTAATTCTTCTGCACCGGCAATCTCTGTTGCGAATCTGACGCATCGTGTACAATGGATACAACGTGTCATTGATGTTTTAATTAATGGACCAAAATCTTTGTCACGAACAGCACGTTTATTTTCATGATATCGGCTGCGATCAAATCCATATGCCATGGCTTGATCTTGAAGATCACATTCCCCACCTTGATCACAAATGGGACAATCCAAAGGATGATTAATCAGAAGAAATTCCATCACCCCTTTACGTGCTTTTTTAACAAGATCAGATTGGGTTTTAATAACCATACCATCAGCCACAGGCATAGCACATGACGCAATTGGTTTGGGTGATTTTTCCATTTCAACCAAACACATACGGCAATTGCCGGCAATTGATAAACGTTCATGATAACAAAATCTAGGTATTTCAATACCCAAAGTTTCACACGCCTGTAAAACAGTTGTGTTGGCTTGAACTTCAAGCTCGATGCCATCAATATTTAATTTTGGCATAATCTTAAACTTTCCTTAAGCTGCAATAGGAGAAATATTATTATTATCACGAATACGTCTTTCTAATTCTGGTCTAAAATGTTTTATTAATCCTTGAATTGGCCACGCTGCCGCATCACCTAAGGCACAAATGGTATGGCCTTCTATTTGTTTGGTTACATCATATAACAAATCTATTTCTTCAATTTTAGCTATACCTTTATTTAATCTTTTCATAACACGCCACATCCACCCTGTACCCTCACGACATGGTGTGCATTGGCCACAACTTTCATGCATATAAAAATGGGATAGTCTTGTAATGGCTTCAACAATATCGGTTGATTTATCCATAACAATAACAGCAGCTGTACCCAAACCAGATCCCACCGCACGTAAACTATCAAAATCCATTAATATGGTATCACATATTTCTTTAGGGATAAGTGGAACAGATGATCCACCAGGAATCACAGCCAATAAATTATCCCATCCACCCCTGACACCACCAGCATAACGTTCAATTAATTCGCGCAAAGGAATACCCATTTCTTCTTCAACATTGCATGGGCTATTCACGTGGCCAGAAATGGAAAAAATTTTTGTGCCTGTATTTTTGGGTTTACCTAAACCATTCCACCACGCTGCTCCCCGTTTTAATATAGTGGGGACAACAGCAATAGTTTCAACATTATTAATAGTAGTTGGACATCCATATAGCCCAACAGCTGCTGGAAATGGTGGCTTTAATCTGGGTTGTCCTTTTTTACCTTCCAAACTTTCTAATAAAGCAGTTTCTTCCCCACATATATAAGCACCTGCCCCGCGATGAAGATAAATATCCAAGGCATAATTTGATCCACATGCATTAGGACCAAGACATCCAGCTGCATAAGCTTCATCAATAGCTTCTTGCAGATGCTGGGCTTCATGATAAAATTCACCCCTTATATATATATAACATGTATGGACATTCATCGCACAGCTTGCAAGCAAACATCCTTCCAATAACATATGGGGATCATAACGCAAAATTTCCCGATCTTTGCACGTACCAGGTTCGGATTCATCAGCATTAACCACCAGATATGAAGGTTTTCCAGCATTATTTTGTACTTTAGGCATAAATGACCATTTAAGTCCTGTGGAAAAGCCAGCCCCACCCCGACCACGTAAATCAGATTTTTTAATTTCTTCAATAATAAATTCTGAACCTTTTTCAATAAAATTCTTGGTATCAACCCAGTGTCCTCGTTTTTGAGCGCCAGGAAGATGCCAATCTTCTTGACCGTAAAGATTTTTAAAAACTTTATTTTGTTCGCTTAACATATTTTACCCATTAATCTCATTTAGGTTCTGAGCCACGACGCCCTTTTTGTGATCCTTTAGGTGCTGGTTTATTTTCTTCCAAAGATACCAAAATATTTTTTAAACTATCCGCATCTAAATCTTCATAAAAATCATCGTTAATTTGAACAACAGGGGCGTTACAACACCCACCTAAACATTCGACTTCAATCATTGAGAATTTTTTGTCTTCAGTTACATCACCAAGACCAATATTTAATTTTTCCTGGCATGCTTTTACAAGATCATCAGATCCCCGTAACCAACAAGGTGTTGTTCGACAAATTTGAATATGATGTTGTCCCACAGGTTTTAAATTAAACATGGTATAAAAACTTGCAACCTCATAAACGCGGATCTCAGGCATATCCAAAAAATGTGCGACATAATTAATAGCATTTTTGGGTAACCATCCACCTACTTGCCTTTGCGCCAAATCTAATAAAGGTAAAACCGCACTAGCCTGCCTGCCAGGAGGATAACGCTTCATAATATTTTGCGCCTTAGCCAAATTATCTTTATCAAATACAAAATTTTCTTGCTGCATTTTATTACCGATCAATCTCTCCGAAAACTATATCCATCGACCCCAAAATTGCAACAGCATCTGCAAGCATATGACCCCGTGAAATAAAATCCATTGCCTGTAAATGGGCAAAACCTGGTGCCCTGATCTTGCAACGATAAGGTTTATTTGACCCATCAGCCACCAAATAAACACCAAATTCCCCTTTTGGTGCTTCAACGGCTGCATAAACTTCACCTTCGGGTACATGAAAACCTTCGGTATAAAGTTTAAAATGATGAATTAAAGCTTCCATCGATTGCTTCATAGCTTGACGTTTTGGTGGGGTAATTTTTCTATCATCCGAACAAAATGGTCCATCTGGCATTTCTTTTATACATTGATTGATAATACGTAAAGATTGACGCA
Organism: Alphaproteobacteria bacterium; assembly: GCA_019695395.1. Lineage (NCBI taxonomy): Bacteria > Pseudomonadati > Pseudomonadota > Alphaproteobacteria > Alphaproteobacteria bacterium. The sequence goes on along the minus strand of JAIBAD010000060.1, from coordinate 136 downwards.
TTTCTTCAACCCTAACCAAATAACGATCATAACAATCCCCTGTTTTACCAATAGGAATATCAAAATTCATTTTATAATAAACCATATAGGGTTGGGATTTACGAAGATCCCAAGACATACCCGAAGAACGCAACAT
>JAIBAD010000059.1 GCA_019695395.1 Alphaproteobacteria bacterium | reverse complement strand
CGATAGACCCCAGCGCGGCAAAGCGGTCAAATATAATATTGACCAGCTCGACTTCCTTTGGATTGGTGACGAGTTTGCGATCTACGACATCATACCCCAGCGGTGGCGGGCCGCCCATCCACATGCCCTTCATTTTGGATGAAGCGAATTTATCGCGGATGCGCTCCCCTGTAACCTCGCGCTCAAACTGCGCAAAGCTGAGGAGGATGTTGAGCGTCAATCGCCCCATCGAATCCTTGGTATTAAAATGCTGGGTCACGGACACAAAACAGACACCGTGTTTATCAAGAATTTCTACCAGCTTGGCAAAATCCATCAAGGAGCGTGAGAGACGGTCGACCTTATAAACAACCACAATATCAATGCGGCCAGCTTTGATATCCTCAATCAAACGCTTGAGCGCGGGGCGTTCCATGTTCCCACCCGAAAACCCGCCATCATCATATAGATCTGGTATAACCCGCCAGCCTTCACCGCGCATGGCTTCGACATATTTTTCACCTGCCTCACGCTGAGCATCCAGCGTGTTGTAATCCATGTCGAGGCCTTCCTCGGTGGATTTGCGGGTGTAGATTGCACAGCGCAGGATTTTCTTTTCCTCCATCATGCTCGTGCCTTTCTGGCGCGATGATAGGGTCGTTTTTCCTTATCCTCTTTATTGCCCAAGCCAAAGAATGCATTGCCGTTCCAGCGCGTACCGGTAATTGCAAATGCAACACCAGAAAGGCTTTTATATTTCAGCCCCTGATATTCATAACCATCAGCCAGCACATACACATGATGCTCAACGCCTTTGACCTCTCGCACCAATCGTGTTCCTACCGCCAGGCGACCAACATCACTACGACGCTGCTGGACTGATTTGCCTTCGGCCAACGCTTCCAGGCGATCAATCGTTGATTTGGTCAATCCGCCATAGGTCAGCTCCTGTATCCGATAGATGATCTGATTGATCAGGTAGGTGCGATTGTTGCGTGACTGGGGAGGTACATCAAAATGCTTGTTCCAAACCTGGAGCAGCTCCTTGGTCTCCATCGTCTCTAGCGCAGCATACTCTTTTAATATGTCTATTTTCATTGTCTTGCCCCTTTCTCCGCTCTCACTTGCGTGGGTTTGCGGCTGGGACATGAATGCTTCGAAGTGGAGGGAAGTCCAGTCAAACTTCTCTCATTTTCCAAGCTATTTAATTGATTATGCTGGTAAATCTGGTGACGAACAATTGCGCCTGCCAGGATCGTAATCATCTCGGCATAACGCTCTGAACCCGTCATATCATCTGGATTGCGTACCGTATAATCCATAGAGAAGAACCTCCTTCAAATTTGTTCTTCTCCTCTGGTTTGCCGTCACCCTTCAAAACGACGACGACGAAATAAAAAAAGTTCGAAACATTGTTCGAATGCATCATTTTATCTTTGCAAACCGTGTTTTTCGGAAGTCGTTCTAAATCAAGGCTTTGCCATGACCACTAAATATGCGCTTAGTAGCCAGAGGCCGTGAGAGAATATGAGACTTGAGAGAGAATTTCGGCAGAATTTGCGTTCTAAAAGTACGCAGGCGAAAGGCAAAACCGCGCGAACATTGGGCTTTTGCACAAAGAAAAACCCGCCAAGCGGGGCGGGTTGATAAATAAATGGTGGAGGGGGTAGGATTCGAACCTACGTAGGCGTAAGCCAACGGGTTTACAGCCCGTCCCCTTTAGCCACTCGGGCACCCCTCCGTAAAATTAATTATAGGTCAACTAGCCTGTTTTTCAATATTTTGTCAACTCTTTTATAATGAAAAGTTTATAATTATATTAATGTTTCATGTAATAAAATTGACCAAAAAATTTATATACTATGTTTATGCTGCAACTCATGATATGCCAATTTTAAAATATACCAGCTTGTTTTGACTGCCAATATAATCATTATTAAAGCAACAATTAAATCAGGCCAATTTGTTTTTGTAAAAAACACACCTACTGCTGCTAATAAAACAGCTAAATTTCCCAAAGCATCATTTCTACTGCATAACCATGCAGCTTGTTTATTACTATCCCCATGGCGATAATGATAAAGAAGAAATAAAGCTACCATATTAATCACAAACGCAAAAATACCTAATATCCCCATTGTATCAACCTGAGGTATTGACTGCATAATCATTTGCATAACCATACGGCTAAATACAAAAAACGCGAAAGCTAACATCATGATTGCTTTTACAATAGATGCTTTAGCACGTATGTAAAGAGAATGGGATATAACCAAAAGAGTAATGGTGTAATTAATGCCATCACCTAAAAAGTCCAGAGAATCAGACAACAATGAGGCAGAGTTAGCATGCAATCCATAAACAAACTCAATACCGAACATGGTAAAATTTAAAATTAACACAATCCATAAAACTAAGCGATATTTATGGTCTGTTGGATTTGTCTCAGGCAAACAACATGAGTGTTGTTTAGTGATGTTAATTGACATCTTTAGATATTTATACTCCCTCGACCAATTTCAATAACATGGCCACCTACATAAATTTCTTGGTTTTGTAAAACATTTAATGACAAATAGGAAGATCTTTTAATAACTTTACCCTGTACTATTTGAAAATTCCCGGATCCAATTCTTTTAGTCTTTAAAAGCCAAGCTCCCAAATTAGCACAAGCTGATCCTGTTGCTGGGTCTTCATTAATACCACCTTGATCAGTGTGAAAAAAGAAACGAGCTATTATCTTATTTGGCTTTTTTTCTTTTTCATCAAAAGCAAAAATATATGCACATTGTCTATTCAATTTACTTTTTGGCCATTCTCTTGATAATTCTGAAACAGGTGATGCTCTAAAAACCGATTCTACAGTTTTAAGAGGAATAAGTAATTGATCTGAGCCAGTATCAACCCATACAGGTTTATCCAAAAGATCTATTTCATTTAATCCTAGCATTTTAGCAATAATACTATCTGCTATATTTGTTTCTCGAATTACCGGTTCAACAAAAGGTGGTACTTTTAAAGTCCACTTTTGTTTTACTAAAGTAAGAGGAATTATACCTATACCAAGCTCTAATTTTAATTCTGTCCCTTTATTCAATAAATCTTGTACTACATAAGCAGAACCAATTGTTGGATGACCAGCAAAACGCATTTCATGATCGGGCGTAAAAATAAAAACTTTAGCATCTGCTAATTCTGAAGGTTGTAAGAATGTTGTTTCAGAAAGGTTAAATTGACGTGCTAAAGCAAGCATGGTTTCTTTATCTATACCTCTTGCATCTTCAAATACACAAAGCGGATTGCCACCAAATTTGGTTTCCGCAAAAACATTTACAATACGGAATTTATAATTAGCCATACTATATCTTTAACTATTAAAAATTAACTTAGAATCAATTGTTATAAGTTAATTAATTTTCTTAGCTTTTTCAAAATATTTTATTTTATTTTTAGATTCTAGTTGTCTCTCAAAAAACTTATGCTATGTATAAGAACATGAAAAAAAAGGATAATCCTAATTCTTATTGGCTTTTTGGCTTTCACTCTGTAAAAGCAGCACTAGAAAACCCTCATCGTCATTGTAGAAAAATTGTTACAGCCAATCAAAATACCTCTCTTTTAGAAACCTTAAAACCTCTTCTTCATAAAAAATCTTTAACCCTTGAAATAAGTGATTCTTCTTTTTTTCGTGACCACTTCCCAGAACAAAACATCCATCAAAAAATAGCTTTACTGGTTGATCCATTATCTGAGCTTTCTTTAGAAGATTTTTTAGATTCTACTCAAAATAATGTGCAACAAACCTTGGTCATTCTTGATCATGTCACTGACCCGCAAAATGTTGGCGCCATCCTAAGATCAGCTGCAGCTTTGGGTGCAGATGCTGTTATTATTACATCACGCCATAGCCCAACCCAAGGAAGTATTTTAGCCAAAGTTGCATCGGGCGCTTTGGATATTATTCCCTTGATTACAGTAGTTAATATAGGACGTAGTCTTGAGTATCTTAAAAAAAATGGCTTTTGGTGTTTAGGCTTTGCAGCCGAAGCATCAACATCTTTATTGAATTTTAAAAGAACAAATAAAATTGCTTTAATCTTAGGAAGTGAAGGGGAAGGGTTACGTCGTCTTACTAAAGAAAAATGTGATTTTTTAGTTCATCTACCAACAAAACCTCATATGCCTCACCTTAATGTTGCAAATAGTGCTGCAATAGCACTTTATCAAACAATTTGTCATTCTTCGCATTTTAAAACAATCAATGAATAAAAAATTATATAAAAAATTATTTTTATTTTTTTTGCATAATACCATAATTTACTTATTTATTGTTATGCAAAATTTACTTATAGCTCAATCCCGTAGCCCCTTAACCTTAGAACAATGGTTTAGCAGACAAGACAATGATAAAGATAATTTTCTTTCCCAATCTGAATTAGAAATGGAATGTTATCGTCGGTTTGACCGAGCTGATGCTAATCAAAATGGCTCACTTGATATAAAAGAATTCACTGCAGACATAAATCCAAACCAAAATAGTCTTATATATCAACGGCAACAAAGATTTCTAACTCAAGATTTAGACCAAGACAAAAAAGTTAACCGAACAGAATGTATCAAATTTCACAAGCGAGTAATCGATCAATGTGATCAAAACTCTGATCAACTTATAACATTAAATGAAATTATCGAATGTAAAAAGAAAGATTAATAAATTATGAAAAAAATTGAAGCTATCATTAAACCTTTTAAGCTTGATGATGTTAAAGATGCTTTGCAAGACATAGGTATTCAAGGCCTTACCATATTTGAAGCCAAGGGATTTGGTAGACAGAAAGGCCATACTGAGCTTTACCAAGGCGCAGAATATGTTGTTGATTTCTTGCCTAAAATAAAAATTGAAATTATCGTTGAAGATCAGCAAGTTGAAGCTGTTGTTGAAGCAATACAACATGCTGCTTATACAGGAAAAATTGGGGATGGAAAAATTTTTATTTTACCGATTGATGATATTATACGTATCCGAACTAAAGAAAGGGGAAATAACGCTTTATAAATATCTTTACAATCTTTTATCTATACTTCGCTGATTAACCATATTAACTTACTTTACGACCACAACTTTATTCTTAAGGGAAAATTATGTCAGATATTAAATCAATTCTTAAAATGATCCATGAGCATGATGTAAAATTTGTAGATTTTCGTTATACTGATATGCGTGGCACTTGGCATCACATGGCCCATGCTGTTCAAACTGTTGATGAAGATTTATTAACTGAAGGTATAATGTTCGACGGATCATCGATTGCAGGATGGAAAGCTATTAATGATTCAGATATGATTTTAAAACCAGATCTAGAACGTGCTGTACTTGACCCATTTTCTGCACAACCTACTTTAATTATCATGTGCGATGTCTTAGAGCCTTTAACCGGGCAACCATATAATTGTGATCCACGTTCTATTGCCAAAGCTGCCGAGGTTTATCTCAAGAGAACCAATATTGGAGATACACTTTATGTTGGACCAGAGGCAGAATTTTTTATTTTTGATAACATACGTCATGATGTTTCAATGAATCGTTGTATGGTTGAATTCTATTCTGAAGAGAGCCCTATATTGAATGGTAAAAAAATGGAAGAAGGTAATCACGGTCACCGACCCCAGGTTAAAGGTGCTTACTCCCCTGTTGGGCCTGTAAATGCTGGATTTGATATATGTGCTGAGATGCTTACAACTTTATCAAATATGGGTGTACCTATCGAAAAGTATCATCATGAAGTTGCACCTGCTCAATATGAATTAGGTATTAAATATAGTAATTTGGTATCTGGGGCCGATTATATCCAACTCTATAAATATGTGGTCCGAAACGTGGCGCATTCTTATGGAAAAACAGCTACATTTATGCCGAAACCTGTTAAAGGTGATAATGGATCTGGTATGCATGTCCATCAATCTTTATGGAAGAATGGTAAACCTTTATTCGCCGGCAATGGTTATGCTGATCTTTCACAAACAGCCCTTTATTATATTGGCGGAATTATCAAACACGCCAAAGCTTTAAATCTTTTTACCAATCCTACCACGAATAGTTATAAAAGATTAATTCCAGGCTTCGAAGCACCTGTATTATTGGCTTATTCTGCCCGTAATCGATCTGCATCATGTCGAATTCCTTATGCAACTAACCCTAAAGGAAAGCGTATCGAAATACGTTTCCCTGATCCTACAGCTAATCCTTACCTTGCTTATGCAGCTTTACTTATGGCCGGGATTGATGGTATTGAAAATAAAATTCATCCAGGTGATCCAATGGATAAAAATTTATATGATTTACCTCCTGAAGAATTGCAAAATGTACCTACAGTATGTGGTTCTTTACGTGAAGCAATTGAAGCTGCAGATAAAGATCGAGCTTTTTTAAAAAAAGGAGAGGTTTTTACAGACGAATTAATAGATAGCTATATTAATCTAAAATGGGAAGAATGTTATAATTATGAACATACTCCCCATCCTATCGAATTTCAAATGTATTATTCTTCTTAAGAATATTAAAAAGCCTTATCCTTTTTAAAAAGATAAAAAGGGATAAGGCTTTTAATTTATAATTACCACAATATATTATACTCCATATTGCGTATAATGAACTACGTAATAAAGAATAAAAAATATTCCTAACAATGCATAATGTGCCCCAACCAACATACCTGAATAAATTGGTAAAGATCTAGTTTGTTTTCTTCGAAATAATTGGGTTAATTCTGTTGGCCCGGTTATCACTAAGGCAACTAAACAAGCAATCATAACAGAATGCCCAATCAAATCTATTTTACCAAAATCTATAACAGCTAAGATAAACATAACCATTATCGGAAGTGCAGCTAATCTTGAAGCAAAATTCCCAATAAGCATAATAAATGGAAGGCTAAATTCAAAGAAACTTGCTGTAAGCATAAAAATATAAGGATCCATACCAAACATTATATGTGAATGTGTATGAAGAATTTCATCATACCAATTCATATAAGTAAATTTTTCAATACTTGCCCACATTAAAGTAAAAATTGTACCTGCTTGTAAAAATGCATATTTATGTTTTTGTAATTTTTTTAGATCAAGAGAACAAGTTATAACAAATAATGCGACACCAAGAAAAATTACGTAGTTTAATAGGTTGAAAACCCCATAAATATTCATGGCATAAAAATAAAGGAAAATAATGCCAAAGCCTGCTATAAAACTACTTTTTCTATGGATTAACGATAAAGCTAAAATTAATTGAAACCAAGGAATCCAATTTTGATTTGTTTTTAATTCCGGGGTTAAAATTATTCCACCTAAGATCCATAAGCTAATTAAGAAAAATCCTAAAGCTATTCTAAACATATCAAATAGCCAAGGTTTAAGATTATTAAGCATTAAATATATATGTTGAAAATATTTCTGACGTCCAATAAAACGGTCAACACAAACCGCACAAAAAACAATACAAGAAATAATGGCCGCCATAACTATCCATTCTATTGTTATAGTATGTGCAAAAGATGGTAATTTTTCAGACATATTAGGTTCAGAAAACCATTGAACGTGGGCTTCAGCTATTTGAGATCTTTGAAGTATAAAAAAAATACCAATTAAACTAAAAAGTATTTTCTTTCCGATATTTTTAACTATTTGCATTTTAATCCCCATATTATTTATTAGACTTTTCGGGTTATTAAAAATTATGTTTTTAATTCATGAAAAAAATACATAATTTCATTAATATTATTAATGCATAAATAAATTAAAATAATATTAATAAATAGAATATTATTCCATATTTTATGTAATAGTT
>JAIBAD010000058.1 GCA_019695395.1 Alphaproteobacteria bacterium | reverse complement strand
TTAAATAAAAATAAATAAATCACCCCATCAATTTTTAATTTTGATGGGATGATTTTAGTTAGTAAATTAATTTTTTGTAGTTGTTTTAAATTTAAGAATAGATGCTTCAAGTGTTGTATATTCTATACAATTTGTACATGCTGATTTTAAAATAGCCAAACGTTCTTCAGCTTTACCAGGGTTGTTCATTTCAAGATATAATTCTCCCAAATATTCGTTGGCCCCTTTATGCATAGGATCAATTGCTAAAGCTTTTTGATACGCATCATATGATTTTTGTTTATCACCACTCATCCGATAGCTATATCCAAGATAGTTAAATGCGTCAGCATTTTTGGGATCATCAATAACAATTTGTTCTAAAACAGGAATAGCACCACGAAAATTTTTTGCCTGAATTTTTATTTTGGCATCTGTAAGATTAACGGTACTTTTACTAGATGACGAAAATGGTGCAGGCGTATTGGAATTAGAACTACCAGAACCAGATCCCATGGCATAAAGGGAGATGAGAACTGATGACATAAAATAAGCTATAAAACTTAGAAACAATGATTTATAAATTTTAGACATTATATAAAGATCTCCTTTTTATTAAGAAAAGCATTTTAAAGTTTTTTTTCAAGAATTACTATAGCGTTGTTCAAGCCAGGGATCACCATGATTATGATATCCACGCGTTTCCCAAAATCCTGGATGGTCTTCTTTAATAAATTCTAATCTTTTAATCCATTTGGCACTTTTCCAAAAATAAAGTTTGGGGATAACCATGCGAACAGGTCCCCCATGTTCACGGGTTAAAGGTTTTCCTTCCCAGGCAATGGCGATAAGCGAATTTTGATCCAGGAAAATATCCAACGGTACATTGGTTGTATATCCATCATAACTGGAACATAAAACAAATTTTGCGTCACCCATAGGTTGGACCAATTTTGCAAGCTCCCTTGTGGAAACACCTTGCCAATGATTATCAAATCGTGACCAAGCTGTAACACAATGAACATCCGATACCAAATCAACCATGGGCATGTCTTGTAATTGTTTCCAGTCGAGTGCTACAGGATTTTTGACCAGACCATCAACAGTTAGCTTCCAATTATCCAAAGGGATATTAGGTTGAATACCCAAATCCAGGACGGGCCAATTTTTAACCTCTCTTTGACCAGAAGGAAGACGATCTTTAGCAGCATCGCTTGTTTGTCCAGTTAAAAGACGTCCTTCTTTAGCCCATTTTTCTTTTGTTTCAACAAGCTTTTGTTTGATTTGATCAGATGATGGTGGTTTATTAGAATTATCCATATAGAATGTAAAAGTATTTTTTAATAAATATAATATGTGTATGTAAAATATTTATCTAAGTATATCTGAATTTTTAATGTCGAACAATAATCTTCTAATTAAATATCAAGAACTTTCTCTTGAAAAAAAATTTGATCATGATGATCAACATTTAAATCTCATTCATCATTTGCAAAATTTAATTCATAATCTGAATGCTCGAAATCAAAAGCACTTTTTAAAAAGAATTTTAACCTATTTTATAAAATATCCCTCTCTTAAAGGATTTTATCTTTATGGTCCCGTGGGTTCTGGAAAAACGACTTTGATGGATTTGTTTTATAATAATTTAAATATGTCTAAGAAAAGACGGGTTCATTTTTATACATTTATTTCTGAAATCCATGCGTTGTTACATCAATGGCGTACAAAACAAAAAATAAAAGATGAAAATTCGGCCATAGATTATGTTGTAAAAAATCTTATACAAAAATTTACGGTTCTTTGTTTTGATGAATTTTTTATCACAAATATTGTTGATGCTATGCTTATTAAAAGAATATTTACCAAACTCTGGGATAATGATGTTGTTATTATTCTTACATCTAACTTTGCACCAAAAGATCTTTATAAAGATGGGTTGAAAAGAGAATATCTAATGCCGTTTATTCAATTAATTGATAATCATATGCATGTTATGCATTTAACTGGTAGAGATTACAGACGTACATTACAACACGTGGAAAATTTTTATTATTATCCAGCCAACGACGACACAGAAAATCAAATGGCTAAAATTTTTTCTTTATATGCGCAAAAAGAAACGCCCAAATCCACACTGTTATCTATTCAAGGTCGTTCAATTGTAATACCAAGAGCCACATCAAATATTGTATGGTTTTATTTTTCTGATTTATGTGATCAACCCTTGTCACCAACAGATTATCTAACCATTGCCCAACAGTATCGCTTAATTATTTTATCTTATATCCCGGATTTAACTTTCATATCCAAAGATAGTTTGAAGCGATTTATTTCTTTGATTGATGTTTTATATGATCAAAAAAATATTTTATTTTGTAGTGCGGAGGTAGATCTTAAATCTTTATATAAAGGAGAAGAATTTCAATTTGAATTTCAAAGGACTTTATCAAGACTTTACGAAATGCAATCAAAACCATATGTGTCTTTTTTGCAAAACATACTATAAATAGTATCAGCTACTTGATCTTGGTAAACAAAAAGTGTATGACTACTAATAATAGTATAGTATATAACGTTTAATGTATTGAAAAATATTTTTAAAGACAGGCATCTAAAATTATTTTTGAGGGGAAATGATACGTAAGAAGATTGCTTTAGTGGGAGCAGGGAATATAGGGGGCACTCTTGCTTTTCAATTAGCTGCTAAAGAATGGGCAGATGTTATTCTTTGTGATGTTGTTGAAGGATTGCCCCAGGGTAAAGCGCTTGATATTAGTCAATCGTCTGGTGTGGTTGGCTTTGATACAAAAGTTCAAGGAAGTAGTAATTATAGTGCCATTAAAGGTGCTGACGTCGTTGTGGTGACCGCAGGTGTTGCGCGTAAACCTGGGATGAGCCGGGATGATCTTTTAACTATTAATACAAATGTCATTACCAAAGTTGGTCAAGCAATAAAAAAGAATTGCCCCAAAGCTTTCGTGATTGTTGTCACCAATCCTTTGGATGCTATGGTTTGGGTTATGCGTGAAGCAAGCGGGCTTCCTTATCGTCAAGTTGTTGGTATGGCAGGTGTTTTAGATACAGCACGTTTTCGTTTCTTTTTAGCAGAAGAACTTAAAGTATCAGTTGAAGATGTCAGCGCGTTTGTTCTTGGGGGACATGGGGATACAATGGTACCCCTTGTACGTTATACAACAGTAGCAGGTATTCCATTGCCTGAACTCATTAAACAAAAATGGATCAGTAAAGAAAAAGTAGATGCAATCGTTCAACGTACACGTGATGGTGGGGCTGAAATTGTATCGCTCTTAAAAACAGGATCAGCTTTTTATGCACCCGCTGTTTCTGTTATTCAAATGATTGAATCTTATTTATTAGATAAAAAAAGAATAATGCCTTGTGCGGCTTGGTTGAATGGCCAGTATGGGGTAAAGGATCTTTACGCTGGTGTTCCAGTTATTATTGGGGCAAGTGGTGTAGAGAGGGTAGTCGAAGTTGACCTAAATAAATCTGAAAAGGTTATGTTTAATAAATCAATTTCGGCTGTCAAAGACCTTATCAAAACGATAAGGGTTCTTCAACAAGGAGATAAGAAATAAAATGATGAAAAAAACTGTAAAGTCAGCATCTAAGTCAGGTGCCAAAACTGTTGCAAAAAAGCCAATGGCTAAAACAACAGCTAAAGCCGCGACTAAAGCTGCACCAAAAAAGACTGCTTCTAAAACTGCTAAACCAGCAGCTAAGAAAGTAGCATCTAAGACAGCAAAAAAAGCTGCTCCAAAGAAAAGATAAGACCCAAATCCCGTTCTGGGTCGACCTTTAGGATGGCGGTGGTCAAAAATCAGTATTTTTGGCAACCAAAAATTGTAAGAAAGACTTGCACTCTTGAACAAACTTGTTAAAGTTGCAAACCTTATCTGAAGTGATTTTGGACTACCGCCATCACTTTTTGTTTTATCTTAGTTGTATTAATTAAAGGTCGTTAATAATCAAATGAATATTCATGAATATCAGGCCAAAGCATTGCTTGGTCAATTTGGTGTAACTGTTCTTCCAGGTTTTGTTGCCTATACTGTTACTGAGGCTGAAGAAGCCGCCCGCAAATTGGGTGGAAATGTTTGGGTAGTAAAGGCTCAAATACATGCAGGTGGACGTGGTAAAGCAGGGGGGGTTAAACTTGCCCGTTCTTTAGACCAAGTTCGTGATTTAAGTAAAGAAATTTTGGGGAAAACTCTTGTCACACCCCAAACAGGACCTGCGGGTAAGGTCGTCAAAAGACTTTATATTGAATCGGGATGTGATATTCAAAAAGAATTTTATTTAAGTGCTCTTGTTGATCGTCAAACATCAAAAATTATGTTTTTAGCCTCAAGTGAAGGTGGGGTTGATATTGAAGAGGTTGCAGAAAAACATCCAGATAAAATCGTTAAAATTGCAGTGGATCCAGCCACAGGATTTATGCCTTACCAAGCACGATATGTTGCGTTTAAATTAGGATTAGCTAATACAAATCTTGCTGCAGCTGTTAAATTTTTATCGGGTATTTATGAAGCATTAATGAAATTAGATGCCAGTGCTATTGAAATTAATCCTTTGGTTTTAACTAAGCAAGGCGATTTGATAGCCTTAGATGCTAAAATGAATTTTGATGATAATGCTCTTTATCGCCATGCAGATATATTAAAGCTTCGGGATGAAGATGAAGAAGACCAAGCCGAAATTGAAGCAAGTAAATATGGTCTTAATTACATAAAATTAGATGGGAATATTGGCTGTATGGTCAATGGGGCGGGATTAGCCATGGCCACTATGGATATTATTAAACTTTATGGGGGTGATCCTGCTAATTTTCTTGATGTTGGGGGTGGGGCTACAAAAGAAAGAGTAACCCAGGCATTTAAGCTTATCTTATCAGATCCCAAGGTGGAGGGAATTTTGATTAATATTTTTGGTGGTATTATGCGATGTGATGTTATTGCAGAAGGGGTTGTTTCTGCAGCTAAAGAAATTAGTATTCATGTACCTTTGGTGGTTAGGCTTGAGGGGACAAATGTTGAATTGGGTAAAAAAATCTTACAAGAATCTGGATTGAAAATTATTTCTGCCTCAAATCTTGCCACAGCCGCCCAAAATATTGTTCAAGCAGTTCGGGAGGTTCAATAATGGCTGTTCTTGTTAATCAACACACAAAAGTTATTTGTCAGGGATTTACAGGTGCTCAAGGTACTTTTCACAGTGAGCAAGCTATAGCTTATGGGACGAAAATGGTTGGTGGGGTAACACCTGGCAAGGGTGGAACGATACATTTAAATTTACCTGTTTTTAATACTGTTCATGAAGCAGTTCAGGCAACAAAAGCCGATGCTTCGGTGATTTATGTGCCCCCTCCTTTTGCAGCTGATGCTATTTTAGAAGCTGTTGATGCCAAGGTAAAATTAATCGTCTGTATTACAGAAGGTATCCCTGTACTTGACATGCTTCGGGTAAAACATGCGCTTTTGGGCTCAGCTTCTAGATTGATTGGACCAAATTGCCCGGGTGTAATAACACCTGGTGCGTGTAAAATTGGCATTATGCCAGGCCATATTCATAAACCAGGACGTATTGGTATTGTGTCACGTTCAGGTACATTAACGTATGAAGCGGTTGCCCAGACAACGGCGGCAGGTCTTGGTCAATCAAGTTGTATTGGTATTGGGGGGGATCCAATTAATGGAACAAATTTTATTGATTGTCTTGAAATGTTTTGGGCTGACCCTCAAACAGAAGGTATCATTATGATTGGTGAAATTGGCGGTTCTGCTGAAGAGGAAGCCGCTTCTTTTATTAAAAAACAAACCACAAAAAAACCGGTGGTTGGATTTATTGCGGGTCGCACAGCCCCCCCTGGGAGACGTATGGGGCATGCAGGTGCCATCATTTCGGGGGGTAAGGGTGGTGCTGATGATAAGATTGACGCCATGCGTCAAGCTGGAATCATTGTTGCAGAATCGCCTGCCTTATTAGGGGAAACAATGGCAAAGTCTATGCATTAATAAGAAAATTTATTCTTGTTATATAGAGGCAGATTGCCTAAATTATATAATAGAATTTAAATTCACCATTTTAATAGGGTACATACTATATTAAATCCATGAGCAATTCAGACATTGATACTAGTTTTCTTTATGGGGTGAATAGTTCATTTATTACAGAACTATATCTGCAATATTTACGTAATCCTCAAAGCGTCAATCCAAGTTGGCAAAGTTTTTTTAAAGAACTTGGCGATGATATTTCAACAGTTATCGGTAATAATAAAGGACCCAGTTGGTCTTCCAATACCTCTTCTCTTCCAAAGCAAACATTACCTTCATCTTCCCTACCTTTTTCTGATAAAATTTCGACGGCTGATTATCTTCAAATTGAACATGCAGCGCACGATTCTTTAAGAGCGTTAATGTTTATCAGGGCTTACCGGGTACGTGGGCATCTTGAAGCAAATCTCGATCCCTTAAATTTAAAACCTTATGAATCGCATCCTGAACTTAATCCTGTAACTTATGGATTTAATGCTGAAGATATGAATAGACCAATTTTTATTGGGCATGCTTTGGGATTAGAAAGAGCAACATTTGGTCAAATTGTAAAACGGGTGCGGGAAATTTATTGTGGGGATGTTGGCGTTGAATATATGCATATTCAAGACCCTGCGCAGAAATACTGGATTCAAGAGCGTATTGAACAAGAAAATCGTTGGGGATATTTAACAGCTGAAGATAAAAAAAATATTTTAACCCAATTAACAATTGCTGAAATTTTTGAACATTTTCTTGATAAAAGATATACAGCTACCAAACGATTTGGTCTTGATGGCGGAGAATCTTTAATCGTTGCCTTGGATACTATTTTACGAAAAGCAAGTAAGCTTGGATTAAGAGAAATTGTTTTAGGTATGGCCCACAGGGGCAGATTAAACGTGCTGGCCAATGTTTTAGGTAAATCCTTTGCAGCTATATTTTCAGAATTTCAAGGTAATGATATTAATCCAGAAGATGTTCAAGGATCGGCCGATGTAAAATATCATTTGGGAACATCGTCTGATCGTGTGATTGAAGGCAGGTCCATGCATTTATCACTTACGGCCAACCCTTCACATCTTGAAGCTGTGAATACAGTTGTATTGGGTAAGGTTAGAGCTAAACAAAAACAATATAATGATACAGAACGCGCAGAAATCATGCCTATATTATTGCATGGCGATGCTGCGTTTGCAGGTCAAGGATTAGTTGCTGAAACTTTGGATATTTCTGATCTCAGAGGATATAGGGTCGGGGGTACTATTCATCTTATTGTGAATAATCAAATTGGATTTACGACAAATCCTGTTAATTTACGTTCAGGTCCCTATTGTTCAGAGGTTGCCAAAATCGTCCAAGCGCCAATTTTTCATGTTAATGGGGATAACCCTGAGGCTGTTGCCTATGTCTCAACATTGGCTATGGAATTTCGTCAGCAATTTAAAAAAGATGTTATTGTTGATATATTTTGTTATCGCCGTTTTGGCCATAATGAAACAGATGAACCAGCTTTCACCCAACCTTTGATGTATAAAAAAATTGCGGCCCATTCTAGTACGCGCGCAATTTATACAAAAAAACTTATTGATAATAAAACACTTACAGAAGAAGCAGCCCAAAAGATTGTGGATGATTTTCAACGTATTTTGGAAACGGAATACCAATCGGCAACGCTTTATAAACCAGATAAAGCAGATTGGTTGCAAGGAATGTGGCAGGGTTTGAAAATCGCCACAGCATGTGACCGCAAGGGTAATACAGCCGTTGATATGAAAACATTAAAAGAAATAGGTAAAAATTTAACAAATTTACCCCCTTCATTTAAAGCGAATTCCAAAATCATCCGTCAATTATCTACAAAGCGTGCTGCTTTTGATAAAGATACAGCAATTGATTGGGCCACAGGGGAAGCTTTGGCATTTGGAACATTGTTGGCCGAAGGTTATGGGGTACGTTTATCGGGTCAGGATTGTGGGCGTGGAACATTTTCCCAGCGTCATGCGGTTTTAATTGATCAAGAAACGGAAGAACCTTATATCCCTTTAAATAATGTTAAAGCTGGACAAAAAATTTTGGAAATTGTTGATAGTCCATTATCAGAAGCTGGTATTTTGGGATTTGAATATGGGTATAGTTTGGCAGATCCCAATACATTAGTTTTATGGGAAGCCCAATTTGGTGATTTTGCCAATGGTGCCCAGGTTATTATTGATCAGTTTATTTCTTCAGGTGAAGCTAAATGGCTTCGTATGTCGGGATTGGTTATGCTGTTACCCCATGGGTATGAAGGCCAAGGTCCGGAACACAGTTCAGCCAGATTGGAACGTTATCTTCAACTTTGTGCCGAAGATAATATGCAGGTTGTTAATTGTACAACACCCGCTAGTTACTTTCATGTATTGCGCCGCCAAATTCATCGCAATTTCCGTAAACCTTTAATTATTATGACGCCTAAATCATTATTAAGACATAAATTATGTGTCTCATCCCTAAAAGATATGGCAGAAGGAACTTGTTTCCAGCGGGTGCTTAAGGATGATGATGTTTTTTATAAAGGCTTGGGTAAAAAAATAATTTTATGTTCGGGTAAAATTTATTACGACCTTTATGAAGAGCGGGCTAAACAAAAAAACAAAGATATTCTTATCTTAAGAATGGAGCAACTTTATCCTTTTCCTGATGATGCTTTACTTGATGAATTGAAACTATTTCCCAAAGCAGAAATTATATGGTGCCAAGAAGAACCCAAAAATATG
>JAIBAD010000057.1 GCA_019695395.1 Alphaproteobacteria bacterium | reverse complement strand
TGTTGCATAAGCGCCTAATTTGCTTTTTTTGCCGCCAGGCAATCCCAATTTATCAAAAAGAATTTCACCCAATTGTTTTGGGGATCCAATATTAAATTCTTCACCACATAACTGATAAATTTTTTGGGCTAAACTATCTAGACGATTAGAAAAATGCCCAGAGAGATCTTGCAAGACGTGCTTGTCTATTTTTATTCCCGTTTGTTCCATACGCGCAACAACAGGAATCAAAGGTCTTTCAATTGTTTCATAAATAGTAGAGAGTTTATTTTGTTGAAGTTGTGGTTTTAAATAATGGTAAAGTTGTAATGTTACATCTGCATCTTCAGCTGCATAATCTTTGGCCTTATTTAAATCTACTTCATCAAATCTTATACGATTTTTACCAGATCCCGTCACACTATCATAAGTAATCGTTTCATGACCCAGATGAAGCTTTGATAATTCATCCATACCATGTCCATGTTGGCCGGCCGCCAAAACATAAGAGATCATCATACTATCATCAATGGGGGCAATTTTGATATCATATTTGGCCATAACAATTATATCATATTTAATATTATGCCCTATTTTTAAAATCGAAGATGATTCAAGAATAGGTTTTAAACATGCAATCGCTTCGGCCAAAGGTATTTGCTTAAAGTCTTGATGATGGTGTGGGGCAGAAGATTGAGTAAAAAAATCTTTAACATCATGAATATTTTTATGGGCGACAGGCACATAACATGCCTGACCATGGTCAACAGATAAAGAAAAACCTACAAGTTCGGCACGCACTGGTTCTAGTGATGTTGTTTCTGTATCAAAAGCCACAACACCTTTATTAATAATTTTTTCAATCCATCCCTTAAGCTGATCAATTGTTTGAACCAGTTCATACACTGGCTGGGATGTTTTAGGTAATACTTCTGATTCAGATATTTCTATAGATGTGGAAATAGAAGGTATAATATGATTACGTTCTAATCTTGATAAAATTGATCGAAATTGATTTTCTTTAAGAAAATCCAAAAAACTTGGCCAAGTAATTTGATAATTTTTTAAATCTTCCAAACTTTTTTCCAAAGGAACATCATGTTTTAACCGTACCAAATTTTGGCTAAGTTTTGCTTGTTCCGCATAATCTATTAAAAGCTGCCGACGTTTTGCTTGTTTAATCTCATGTGCACTGGTTAATATACCTTCTAAAGTACGATAATTTTTCAAAAGTTCAGCTGCAGTTTTCAATCCAATCCCTGGAACACCTGGAACATTATCAGATGTATCGCCTGCCAAAGCTTGAAGATCAATAATCTGTTCTGGGCCAACGCCAAATTTTTCCAGAACACTTGCCGCATCGATACGTCGATTTTTGATGGGATCCATCATCACAACTGAATCATCTATGAGTTGCATAAGATCTTTATCTGATGAAAGGATTGTTACATTCCACCCCAATGCTTTAGCATGATGAGTATAGGTTGCAATTAAATCATCAGCTTCAAACCCTACCATTTCAATGGATGGAATATTAAGGGATTTAACAAGTTGTTTAATTAAGGGAAATTGAACTGACAATTCTGGCGGAACCGGGGGACGATGGGCTTTATATTCAGGATAAATTTCATGTCTAAAATTTAATCTCGCACTATCAAAGGCAATCAACATCATATTATTATGATTTTCTTCGATAATTTTTAAAAGCATATTGGCAAATCCCAAAACGGCATTTATATGGGTGCCATCTTGGCGGGTTAAGGCTGGCAATGCATGAAAAGCACGAAAAATATAGCCAGAACCATCTATAATAGAAATATGTTGCACAATTAAACTTTAAATTTTTAAGATTGCGAAGAGGAAGACCTAGATGTTAAAATATACCGTTTACCACAATAAGGACAATCAATTGACCCTTGTGTAGGATTAATAATTAAATAGATCCTTGGATGGCCAAGATTACCACCTCCATCACAATAAACAGTTTTTTTATCCGTTTCAACAATTTCAACCGGGTCCATTACTGTAATCCTTTTATTCTTCTTCAAGATCTATTAAAATGTTTTTAATATTATTAATCTTTATTATTATAAAAATATGTAAAGATCTAAATTCATTATTAGAAAGCAGATATAATTGTGACACAATCTACATTATCTTCAAATACCCAAAATTCATCACCGCAATCTTCCCATGATGCTTTAACCATAAAGAATTTATATAAAACATATCACGCCAAAAAAAATAGTAAACAAGCATTAAAAGATGTTTCTTTAAATATCCCCAAAGGATCGGTTTTTGGTCTTTTAGGTCCAAACGGTGCGGGTAAATCTACATTAATTAATATTCTTGCCCAGCTTGTCACCAAAACATCAGGCCAGGTTAAAGTTTGGGATTATGATCTTGATACCAATCCACGCATGGTTGCAGCCTCAATTGGGATTGTTCCTCAAGAGTTAAATATGGATCCTTTTTTTACACCTCGTGAACTTTTAGATTTACAAGCAGGGCTTTACGGGGTACCTGCCAGGAAAAGGCAAACTGATGAAATTTTAAAAACATTAAGTTTAAGTAAACAAGCCGATGCTTATGCACGTACTTTATCAGGTGGGATGCGGCGGCGTTTAATGGTTGGTAAAGCTATGGTCCACAATCCCCCTATCTTAGTATTAGATGAACCCACAGCTGGTGTTGATATTGAGCTGCGTCAACAATTATGGGATCATGTACGTAATTTAAATAAAGCTGGTGTCACAGTTTTATTAACAACCCATTACCTTGAAGAAGCCCAAGAGCTATGCGATTACATTGCCATTATTAATCATGGGCAAGTCATTGCCTATGAAAATACCAAAACTTTGCTTCAACATATTGATCGAAAACAAATTTTAATTAAAACGACAAATCCCTTAGTATCAATACCAGAACAGCTAAAAAAATTTGATGCGCAAATCGAGCATTCTGGACAATTACGATTAAGTTATCGTCCAAGTGAGATTCGCTTTGACAGTATTTTAAACCTTTTAACGCAAATTAATATTGATATTGAGGATTTAGTGACAATTGAAACTGATCTGGAAGATATTTTTCTAAAACTTACACGTGAAAACAATCAAACCTATCAAGCAGTTTAATTATGCAAGCTTTATATAAATTTGTTTTTATATTATGTACCTGTGAAATTTTTTTACAAAGCTGTTCTCCTGTTGTGGTCCCTTATAAAGAGAGTTTTATGAAAGAGACTATTGAAAAAAATAAAATTATTTTTTCCGATGGTATGACGTCAACTCTGCGAGAATGGCCATCTCCCAATCCGCAAGCAATTATTTTAGCTCTTCATGGGTTTAATGATTACAGTTATGCTTTTGAATTACCAGGGCAATATTGGCAAAAACATAATATTACAGTTTATAGTTTTGACCAGAGAGGGTTTGGAGAGACACCTAATCGGGGATTATGGGCTAATCAAAAACGTATGATTCAAGACGTTGTGGAAATCACCAATCTTATTAAGCAAAAGCACTCTGATCTTCCAGTTTATTTATTAGGTGAAAGTATGGGTGGCGCCCTTGCTTCTCTTGTTGCAAGTTCTGATTATAACCAACAATTTACAGGATTTATACTTATATCCCCAGCCTTTTGGTCGAACAAAGATTTTAACATATTTGAAAATGCTGCCTTTTGGATTGCCACTCATACTGTACCATGGTATGCAGCAACAGGGGAAGGATTTGAAGTTCATCCTTCAGATAATATTGAAATGCTCATAGAATTTTCTCAAGACGACCTTGTAATTAAAGAAACAAGATTGGATGCTGTTCATGGATTAGTAACCCTTATGGATCAAGCTTTTAATACGATCCCCAAAATGAAAGGTAAAATTTTAGTGCTGTATGGTGAAGAAGAAGACATTCTTCCATCCAAAACAGTTAAAAAAAATATAAAAAGATTAGCAAAATACCAAAGCAAATCATCACCATCTATAATGACCATGGGATTATATCCAAAAGGATATCATATGTTATTACGTGATATGGGTGGAAATTCTGTTGCCAATGATGTGCAAGCTTGGATTTTTAACCAACATTTAGCTCATTTACCTTCTAAAGCTGACCAAGAGATAATTGCTAAATATCCTTTAATCGAACGTTATTCTGTTCCACCTAATTCAGCTGAAATAAAATAAGTTATATACTTCTAAACTTTACCTTCATTGTACAATACGTTATGAATTGATTAAAGCACTCGTAGCTCAATTGGATAGAGTATTGCCCTCCGAAGGCAAAGGTTGTGGGTTCGAATCCCGCCGAGTGCGCCATAATGGATTCTATTGTTATGTTAAAATATATAACACATAAAGGGATAGTTTTTGCAGTATGTGCAGCTATACTTTTTGGTATCAGCACACCCTTAGCCAAATTACTGATTCATGGAATATCTCCTATGATATTGGCTGGATTACTCTATCTGGGGTCTGGAAGCGGTCTTGCCTTATGGATAATTATAAAAAAAATTATCTTCCCAACAAATATAAACACTGAAGCTAAGCTTAGCTTTATCGACATACCATGGTTAATAGGTGCGATCATAACAGGGGGAGCTATTGCACCCTTGCTTCTTATGGTTGGCCTTATTTATATTTCTGCATCTCATGCATCTTTGCTTTTAAATTTTGAAGGTACAGCAACAACCATGCTTGCATGGTTTGTATTTAAAGAAAATTTTGATCGTCGTATTTTTATTGGCATGATCTTAATTGTTATGGGAGGCATGTTGCTTTCATGGCAAGAAATAAATGGATTCAATTTTCCCATGGGGTCGTTATTAGTAGTTGGAGCTTGTTTTTTTTGGGGCATCGACAATAACCTCACCAGAAAAATTTCTGCCAGCGATCCGGTACAAATTGCTTGCATTAAGGGTTTAATAGCAGGTGGTATAAATCTATCAATCGGCTTTATGTTTGATTATAATCTTCCGAATTTATCTCTTAGTATAAAAACTGCCTTATTAGGATTATTTAGTTATGGCATTAGTCTTGTGATGTTTGTGTTAGCTTTGCGTCATCTAGGTACTGCCCGTACGGGAGCCTATTTTTCGATGGCACCATTTGTAGGCGCTGCTTTATCTTTGATACTAACCCAAGAAAATCCAACATTGATTTTTTGGTTGGCTGTTTTATGTATGGGCATAGGTATTGGATTACATTTAATTGAACATCACGAACATGAACATATTCATGAAGCGATAGGTCATGCACATAAACATACGCATGACATACATCATCAACATAAGCATGATTTTGTATGGAATAGTACTAAACCACATACACATTTTCATAACCATGAACCTACAAACCATAATCACGTTCATTATCCTGATATCCATCATCGACATAAGCACGAAAAATAAGTTTTTTGACTTATAGTAATTTTAATTTTGTTATCTTTATTGTTAAATATCTAACCTTTATGTTCGAATCTCGTCGAGTGCGCCATCTTTATTAATGATTTAATTATAATAACTATATTGATTAAAAAACAAATACTTTAAACTTTTAATAAACCTTCTAGCATCTTTTCAAGTTCTTTGGGGTTAAAAGGCTTTGCGATATAATCATTCATACCGGCTGCAAGGCATCGTTCTCTGTCACCAGAAAGAGCATGCGCCGTCATACCAATAATAGGCAAATGGGGTAATTGTTTATATTCTTCATACTCACGAATAAATTTGGTCGCTTCTAATCCATCCATACCATGCATTTGTATATCCATTAATATAGCAGCAAAGCTACCCTTCCTAACCTTTTCAATCGCTTCAATACCATTAGATGCAACTTCACACACATATCCAAATTGTTCAAGAAAGGTTTTGGCAACTAACACATTCGCTGCATAATCTTCAACGAGTAAAATTTTAATTGGTTCATTTGAATAAATAATCTTATCTAACGGAATTTGATTATTTTCTTCAATTTTAAATTCCCTCTCTACTTTTAGCGGAAGATCTATTGTAAAAATAGACCCTTGACCTTGAATACTTTCAACTTTAAGACTTCCACCCATTACTTCAACAAGTGTCTTTGTAATAGCAAGACCTAAACCAGTACCCCCATATTTTCGGTTGATAGATGAATCTTCTTGTACAAATTTATCAAAAATAATTGGAATTTTATCTGATGCTATTCCTATCCCTGTATCTTCTACACTAATAGAAATAAGTACTGTGTCAGATTTTCTATCAAGTTGCAATTTCACCCCTATATGTATACCACCTTCTTCAGTAAATTTTACTGCATTGCTACATAAATTAAGTATAATTTGACGAATGCGTGTTGGATCTCCTATAAAAATTTGTCCAACTATTGATACCATATCACAGGTAAATGATAATTTTTTCTCTTGCGCACGAAAAGAGATCATGTTCATTACTTCTTCAATAAGTTGTGTCATTGAAAAAGGTACTTGTTCTATATCTAAAGCTTGTGATTCAATTTTAGCTATGTCGAGTAGATCATTAATAAGCGCCAATAAAGAATTGGCACTTGTTTGCAATGTACTAATAAATTTTCTCTGTTTTTCAGTTAAAGGTTCACTCCGGGCAAGAATATTAGCAAGCCCCATAACTGCATTCATGGGCGTACGAATTTCATGGCTTATATTTGTTAGAAATTCTGTCTTAGCCATATTCGCTTTTTCGGCTGCAGCTTTTGCTTCTAGTGTAGAAATTTCTGCATATTTTTTATCACTGATATCAATAGATATCCCAGACATATGTGCAGAATTACCCGTACCATAAATAAAGTATGCCCCGCGCGTATATATCCAATGAATTGAGCCATCTGGCCACACGACACGGCATTCTATCTCAAAGTCGTTTTGGTTCTCGATTGCTTGTTGAACAATTTTTTTCCACTGAACCTTATCTTCAGTATGGATGCTATTTATTAAATCTTGATAGCTAAAATTAAAATCTGCTTCGTATCCATAATTAGCTTTGCATGTAGAAGAACAAGTAAATTTATAAGTAAACAAATCCAATTCCCATGTCCCCATATGACCTGCTTGCAAAGCAGTTTGCAGACGTTGTTGTGCATCTTTTATCGTTTTTTCATTTTTTTTACTTTCGATAAGGTAATCCCGTAATTGATATTGTCGCGTACGATCTCGAAGTGCTGATTGCACAGTGGAGATAAGCTCCCCAATTTGCAAAGGGCGTGCTATCATTGTCATATTGCCAGTAGCATGCAATATTTCCATAACTTTCAAAGATTGCTTTTGTGCCAATGTCAAAACTATAAGAGGGAAATCCGACCAAGGTGGTTGGTCTTTTAATGTATTTTCTAGATAATGATCTTTATCAAAAAGAATTGCTTCTTCGGTAATAATAGCCGCATCTGCGCCGATGGTGATTTCTTCGCATATCTGATTTATAGTTGAACAAATAAAAGAATTAATTGATTGCTGAGTTAATATAGCAGCCGTTACATGAGCATCTTTAATTGTGGGTGCAAGAATTAACACACGAAAATTAGGAGAAAAAGAATTAGATCTCATTTATCTTTCATTAACCGATCTTGATTACCAATAAAAGTAGGGGTCCCACTCAATATACCTTGAAATTGACGTAATTTTTCTCCAACGCGTAATCCACTATTTTCAATTTTAAACTCACGTACGCTATGCTCATGTTTTCCAGTACGTTTTTTAAGGACAGATATAGTTTGCTTAACTTCACCTTGAGCTTCAAAATAGCGAAACAATACAACTGAATCAGCAAGATAACTGGTATCAAGTGGTGCATTCATTACCTGCCCCAAAAGGCCATGTTGTGCTACTACCAAAATGGTTACAATGTTTTTATGACCAAGATAAGTAAGAAGTTCATGTAATTGTGCCGTAAGAAAATGTTCTTCAGGCATAGAATGTAGATACCCATTTAAACTATCAATAATGATAACTTTTACATCATTTTGTGCTTTTTGACGTACCAAATGGGCAAATTCTCCCGGAGATAATTCTACAGGATCAATTGCTTTAATAGCAATATGGCCACTTTTAATATATTTATTTAATTGTTGTCCTATACCTTCAGCTCGCTGGACCAACATTTCGATACGTTCATCAAAAGTAAAAATTGCAGCCCGGTTTCCTTCTTGGGCAACTGATATGGCATATTGAATAGATAAGGAAGATTTTCCCACCCCAGCTGGT
Organism: Alphaproteobacteria bacterium; assembly: GCA_019695395.1. Taxonomy (NCBI): domain Bacteria; kingdom Pseudomonadati; phylum Pseudomonadota; class Alphaproteobacteria; species Alphaproteobacteria bacterium. The sequence goes on along the minus strand of JAIBAD010000057.1, from coordinate 1,747 downwards.
CCAAGTAATAACATACTTGCCCCATATTCTATTCCACCTCCAAGCATATCATCAAATTCTACAATCCCACTTTTAAGTTGTTTCTTATCATGTAATTCAATATGTTCTGACGCAACTAATCGGGGAAATATAGAAAGCCCTCCTTTAATAATATTGAAATCATGATACCCACCCCGATATTTTTGACCCCGCAATTTTGTAATATGTAAACGTCGACGCTCCGCTCCATATTCTGGTGAAAGTTGCTCTAAACTTATAACGCCATGCGCAATACTTTCTAATTGTTTGTCCTCATTACTGGAGGCTGTTTTATCATCAAGAAAAAAGGTTGTACAATTACGGCCTAAAAAAAATTGTTTTAAGGCCAATACTTGACGTCGGTAACGTAATAAATTTTGTGCCAGTAATTTTACTTCTGCCAATGAATCAATAACACAACGGACAGGTTTAATTAATTCAATACATTCAATAATAATTTTTGTTGTTTCAGAAAGTTCAACTTCTGAGGGTTGATACATGGTATATTGATTTTCTGGTTGTAATTCATTTTCCTGGGTTACCATTTCAAAAATTTCAACCCCACTAAGATCCCAACCATGGGATTTAGCTGTTGCCATTAATTCTAATTTTGTTTCTGATAGCGTAATATAAAGAACTTTTTCTTTATTTCTTGCACCTTCAATTAAAAATTGGAGAGCAAGTGTTGTTTTACCCGCACCAGGTGTACCATGAAGTAAATAAACACGATTTGCAGGTAATCCACCCCCTAATATATCATCAAGCTCATTGCTTCCTGTTTTAATCGCGGTGGTATTATTTTGCATATTTATTCTTTATTTTAATATCATCTTGTCTAATACATTTTCATAAGTTTATATTAATTAGCTTGTTTAAATACTTATTCACTTTAATCTATTTAACCTATTTTTTTAGGATAAATTATTATTTTTAAATTTACTTAACTGCTAGGCTTTTTAAAATTCTTATGAAATAGTATCCCCAAAAAAATATTAATTAAGTTAAAAAATATTTTTCTATAAAAATAATATTTATATAAAAAATCTATATGGATTTTTTTTATCTAAAATCATAATTATTAAAAGATATTCTGGTTAAATGCCCAATAATTTAATTATATATTAATTTTCATTTTTAATAATATCTAAACATTCCACCTCTGGGTTATGTGTATCAGTTTCCCCTTTTCTTAATTGCTCACGTGCTTTTTTAGCTATATCTTTATATTTGTTAAAGACATTAATAATTTCTTCTTCAGTTAATTCTTCTAAATCCAATAAAGCCGTATGTGCACCCTCGGTAATACGGATAAGTTCATCTAATTTAATTTGTAAAGCTTTGGTATCTCTATTTTGAGAATTTTGAATAAGGAAAACCATTAAAAAAGTTATAATTGTTGTTCCTGTATTGATTATAAGTTGCCACGTATCCGAAAAATCAAAAATCGGACCCGTTATAAGCCAAATAATAATCACAAAAAAGGCAAGTATAAAAGCCGTAGGACTACCAGACCATTTTGATGTTTGGGTTGCAAGTTGATAAAAAAAATTTTTACTCTTCATAAAATTATCATAATTTTATATAAATAAAAAATTCATTAGAAATACCTAAAGAAATATTCCTAATGAATTTTTTTAATTCTATTATTGAACTGCTGAGAATAAACTGACAGCATCAAGAACTTTTCTTGTTGCCGCTGAAATTAATAACAGATCTTGATCCACCCATA
>JAIBAD010000056.1 GCA_019695395.1 Alphaproteobacteria bacterium | reverse complement strand
AACCCCTCTACCCCAATCTTTATCTAAGGGATTAACACGTAGCAATACCTCCGTTGGTGAAGGTAATCTTTACAATGCTAATAATGGTAAAGATGGCGAAAACTCTGCATCAAAATCAAAAGATAGGGTACGAGAAAAAGCAAATCCAGATAAAATTCCTTAAATAAAAACTTCTTATAATAAGAGTAAACAAGATCTTCTGTATTACAGAACATCTTGTTTTATTCGTAACTATTAAAGATATTTATAAATATATTAAAAAAATTCAATTGTATTATAAAATTACTTTATCATCTGCTCTAAATATATTATAGTTTCAAACTGTTAAACAAATTTATATGTTTCTAGGAATTAAATAAAAATGGCTTCACCCATAAAATTACTTTTAAAAGTATTTTTTTATAGTTCTATTTTTTATTCTTCCTATGCTTTTTCTGAAACTCTTTGTGGGCCAAAGTTAAATCAAATAAATTGTATAAATACAATAAAAAACCATTTGGATGAAGCAATGATGCTTGCCAATCAATCTAACTCTATTACCTTACCTACAAAAGATTATATAGAAACCAAAACACCTGTAATGGGAACGGTTTTAACTATACGAACCTATAAAGACGGGAGCATTGTTCGTTATTTAAACGATAAAAAACAAGGTTTTTTAATTGAAGGCAATACAAAAATAAAAACTATGTCTGCCCAATCACTTCTTGCTCATGCAGAAACTGCCATTACAATCAATAAAGGTAGAAAAATAAACAAAGATGGCACAACTAGCTATATAATAGAGATTGGAAAAAAACTTATCACCATCATTTATAATACAAGAATTGGTGAAATAACTGTCTCTGCATCTGGAATATCCCAGACCGAATTAGATGCAATCCTCAATATGCTTAATAAGCCTAGTGATAAAAAAACCTTTTTCTATAATCACGATAGTATAAACAGTCCATTTGATCGTAGTAGCCAAGATAAAAACGATGGTAAGAAACTTGATAAATTTAAGAATGATCCATATAAAACACCCATAAGCGTTGTCCATTTTTAATTTTAAATATCTACCTTATACATTGGCTAGATCTTTATAATTTAATCCTTCTTGACTTGACAAAAAATCTACACATATTATTAATATATTCAGACTATTTTAGTCTGAATTAATATTCCTAAATTATTATGAGTATATGATATGCTTCGTATAAGTCGTTTAGCTGATTATGCTGTTGTTTTGACAAGTTACATGTCAAAATACAACTCACTTGCTTTTAATACCCATGATTTAGCCAAATCTACAAATATACCTGCCCCCACAGTAAGTAAAATTCTTGCAGCGTTAGGTAGACACGGGCTTTTAGATTCGCAGCGTGGCGCCAAAGGTGGATATAGATTAATAAGATCAGCTGAAAATATCTCAGTTGCAGATATTATCAAGGCTATCGATGGTCCTATTGCCCTTACTTTATGTGCGGATACCAACAATCACCAATGTGAAGTTGAAGTTTGCTGTCCTACAAAAAAAGGATGGCAAAAGATTAATGAAGCTATTCAAAAAACTCTAACCAATCTTTCTTTGGCTGAGATAAGCAACGATCCACATAATAAGATAAACCATGCATCTGAACCCTTACCCAATCATTCATCCCTTAAGGTGACTTTATGACAACACCAGCTACCCCTATAACTGAGCAAGATAAAACTATGGAAGCTTTAAATCATAAATATAAATATGGTTTTGTCACCGATGTTGAAACAGAAAAAGCACCCAAGGGATTAAACGAGGAAACGGTGCGGTTTATTTCCGCGCAAAAAAATGAACCCACTTGGCTTTTAGAATGGCGCCTTAAAGCATTTCGTTTATGGCAAACAATGGTTGAACCAACATGGGCAAAAATTCATTATCCGCCCATTGATTATCAAGATGCCTATTATTATGCCGCGCCTAAGAAAAAACCAAAATTAAATAGTTTGGATGAGGTTGATCCAGAAATCCTAAAAACCTATGAAAAATTGGGCATACCCTTGCATGAACAGCAAATGCTAGCAGGCGTTGCCGTTGATGCCGTTTTTGATAGTATTTCTGTGGCCACAACATTTCGTCATAAATTGGAAGAAGCGGGTGTTATTTTTTGTCCTATTTCTGAAGCTATCCAAAAATATCCAGATCTTGTCAAAAAATATTTGGGAAGTGTTGTCCCCTATTCTGATAATTTTTTTGCAACATTAAATTCTGCCGTTTTTACAGACGGTTCTTTTGTCTATATTCCAGAGGGTGTGCGCTGCCCCATGGAGCTTTCAACCTATTTCCGTATTAATGCATCGCAAACTGGGCAATTTGAACGTACCCTCATCATAGCTGATAAAAATAGTTACGTAAGTTATTTAGAGGGATGCACTGCACCGATGCGCGATGAAAATCAACTCCATGCGGCTGTTGTGGAATTAGTGGCACTCGATAATGCAGAAATTAAATATTCGACGGTCCAAAATTGGTATCCAGGCGACGAAAATGGTAAAGGTGGTATTTATAATTTTGTAACCAAACGTGGCGCATGTCGGGGCCACCATTCAATTATTTCTTGGACCCAGGTGGAAACAGGATCGGCCATTACTTGGAAATATCCAAGCTGTCTTCTCCAAGGAGATTATTCAGTTGGTAAATTTTATTCAATTGCGATTGCCAATAATTATCAACAGGCAGACACAGGAACCAAAATGATCCATTTGGGTAAAGGGACAAAATCAACCATTATTTCCAAAGGTATTTCTGCAGGTCACGCCCAAAATACCTATCGTGGATTGGTACGTATGATGCCAGGGGCTGACTATAGCAGAAATTATACCCAATGCGATTCTCTCTTAATCGGTCATGAATGTGGGGCGCATACCATACCTTATATAGAAAATCGTAATCAAACAGCAAGCATTGAACATGAAGCAACCACATCCAAAATTAATGAAGATCAAATTTTTTATTGTCAACAACGTGGTCTTTCAACCGAAGATTCTGTGTCTTTAATCATTAATGGGTTTTGTAAACAAGTTTTACAGGAATTACCAATGGAATTTGCTGTTGAAGCCCAAAAATTAGTAAGTTTAAGCTTAGAAGGAAGTGTGGGATAATTATGCAAGCTCTTATCGATATTCGTAATCTTCATGTGTCTGTTGATAATAAACCCATTTTAAAAGGGGTAAATCTTGCCATTTATCCTGGTGAAATCCACGCGCTTATGGGACCTAATGGTTCGGGCAAAAGTACCCTATCCTATGTGTTAACAGGTAGATCCGGCTATGATGTAACAGAAGGCCAAATTTTTTATAAAGGCCAAGATTTATTAGCCCTGTCCATTGAAGAGCGTGCCCGCGCCGGCGTTTTTCTTGCCTTTCAATATCCCATAGAAATTGCAGGGGTTGGAAGTAATCAGTTTTTACGTGCCGCCCTTAATGCTGTACGTTTATCTCGCAACCTCCCTGAATTAGGGGCACTTGAATTTCTTAATCTTATTAAAGAAAAGCAAAAAAAATTAGGCATTCATGATGATATGATGCGCCGTTCCGTTAACGCAGGGTTTTCAGGTGGTGAAAAAAAACGTTATGAAATTTTACAAATGGCGCTTTTAGAACCAAGTTTTGCTATTTTAGATGAAACAGATTCAGGTCTTGATATTGATGCATTAAAAACTGTATCTGAAGGTGTTAATAGTTTAAAATCCCCGGACAAATCTATTTTGGTTATTACTCATTATCAACGTTTATTGGATTATATTATCCCTGATAAAATTCATATTTTAGCAGATGGACAAATTATTAAATCGGGGGATAAAAATTTGGCCCTCGCCCTTGAGCAAGAAGGATATGCCCCCATTTTAAAAGAAAATCGTAAAGGTGCCGCATGATTTTGAGCACCAACAAACCTACACAGTCGGGCAAATCTTTACATCAAGGATTACCTTTACCCCATATGGGGCTAGATGAAACCAAGCTTGGCCAATTGGCAGGGCATCATCATTCATGGTTACATAATTTACGTCATCAAGCTTTCATTACTGCCCAAAAAAAGGGATTACCCCATCCCAAAGACGAAAAATGGCGCTATACAAATTTTAATAAATTAAGCCAAGCCCATTTTAGTGATCAATCTGCACACAATTTGTTACCATTATTTTCGTTGGGTCATCATCCCTTGTTAACTGAACTTCATACCGCCCATCTTTTAATGATGGTTAATGGACAATACCGTCCCGATTTATCCAGTAAAAATGATGTACCTTCGGGTCTTTTTATTCAATCTCTTACCGATGTTTTGGCCACATCAAAAGAACAAGTTCCAACTATTCAAAATCTAGGAATTGCTTCGAAAGCAAATGGATTAAGTTTTCTGAACTTAGCTTTACTTAATCAAGGATTAATTATTAATGTTGCAGCCAATACACTTATTGAACCCATTCTTCATCTTGTTCACTATATAACCGATCAAGATGTGGCCTGCCCAATATATCACCATATTACAGTACAGGACCATGCTGATTTAACAATCGTTGAAACCTATATTCGGGAAACAAATAATAAATTTTCCAGCTGGTCTTTACCTTCCCTTAATATCAAACTTGGTAAAAATTCCAAATTACGCCATTACAAATACCATGAAGAACATGAGCTTTCATTCCATACAGCTGAAACTAACGTTGTTTTAGACAGCAAAGCTAACTATGAAAATTTTTATGTAACCTATGGAACTGTCCTTAACCGGCATCACCTTTCAATTTTTATGCAAGGGGATCATAGCCAATGCCAATTAAACGGGCTTTACATTTTAAATGATAAAAATCATACAGATATTTACACAGAAATAAATCATCAAGCTTATGCAACCACAAGCAAACAATCCTATAAAGGTATTCTTGATGATTATAGTCATGGCATTTTCCAAGGTAATATTATTATGGAAAAAGAAGCTGTGAAAGGTAATGGTCAGCAATTAAATAAAACTTTAACCTTATCACCCCATGCTCAATCCAGTTCCAAGCCAGGATTAGAAATTTATGTTGATGATGTTCAATGTTCACACGGCACAACAAGCGGTCAAATTCGTGAAGATGAACTTTTTTATTTACGGAGCCGCGGCCTTGATCCAGATACAGCCCAACGTTTAGTCATAGGTGGATTTATTGAAGAAAGCCTAAATGATATAACCCATGCAAAGGTTAAAGATGCCTTTAGTTTTGCTATTCACCATCCGTTAGAAAAAGGAAAAATGTATGATAATGGCCTTACGTCAAGAAAATAAATCTGTGTCATCTTATGATATAGAGAAAATCAGACGTGATTTTCCAATTTTTAGCCAATTGGTTAATGGCAAACCTTTAATCTATTTGGACAGTGCGGCAAGCGCCCAAAAACCAAAATGCATGATTGATGCTGTCAGGTCCTATTATGAAAGAGATTATGCCAATGTTCATCGCGGTGCTTATTATTTAAGTGGTAAAGCCACCGAAGCTTATGAAAATATCCGGCGTCAAATTGCCAAATTTTTAGGCGCTCAATTCGAACAGGAAATCGTCTTTACCAGAAATGCCAGTGAATCGATTAACCTTGTTGCGGCAAGTTATGGAAAAGCATTTTTACATAAAGATGATGAAATTATTTTATCAACATCCGAACATCATTCTAATATTATCCCCTGGCAAATTATTGCTGAAGAAAAAGGTGCCCATATTAAGGTTATTCCTTTAAACGAAGATGGAAGTATTAATTTAGATGCCTATAAAAAATTATTAAATCCACGTACAAAAATTGTTGGTATTGGTCATATTACAAATTCAACAGGTATTTTATGTCCATTAAAAACGGTCATAGATTTGGCCCATGATCAGGGGGCGGTTGTTGTAGTTGATGGGTGCCAAGCTGTCCCCCATATGAAAATCGATGTCCAAAAATTAGATTGTGATTTTTATGTTTTTACTGGTCATAAATTATATGGACCAACAGGTACAGGCATTCTTTATGGTAAAAAGCATTTATTAGATCAAATGCCCCCCTACCAAAGTGGGGGAAGCATGATAAAAAATGTAACATTTGCCAAAACGGATTATGCAGATGTTCCAACCCGTTTTGAAGCAGGTACCCCAAATATATCTGGTATTATGGGATTAAGTGCTGTTGTTCACTATGTCCAAACCATTGGTTTGGATGCGATAGGTCAGCATGAAAAATCTTTATTAGATTATGCTTTAGAACAATTACCTTCCATTAAAAATTTAAAAATCATTGGGTCATCCCCTGACAAAACAAGTATTTTATCTTTTATCATTGATGGCATCCATCCCCATGATATTGCAACCATTTTAGACCAAGACGGTATCGCGGTACGTGCGGGACACCATTGTGCCCAACCCACCATGGATCATTATAATATAGCAGGTACCATACGTATATCTTTTGGTATGTATAACACGTTCCAAGATATTGATTTTTTGGTGAAATCGCTTACAAAAGTTGAAGGAATTTTTAAATAATGTCCGATTTACGCGAATTATATCAAGAAATTATCCTTGACCATAATAAAAACCCCCGCAATTTTGGTCATCCCAATCATTATATGTATGAAGCACGTGGTGACAACCCATTATGTGGTGATAAAATTACCGTTTATCTTTCTCTTAAAAATGGCATTGTTAATCCTATTGCATTTGAGGGTAAAGGATGTGCCATTTCCATGGCATCCGCTTCTTTAATGACAGAAATTATTAAAGGCAAAACCGAACAACAAGCTCATCATTTTTTTGATTATTTTCATCAGCTTTTAACCCATGATAATCCTGACGCAGCACCATCTGATGATCAAACCTATGATATTCTTAAAATTCTGACAGGGGTTAAACAATTCCCGATGCGGGTTAAATGCGCCACCCTTGCTTGGCATACCTTAATGGCTGCCCTTAAACATGAAAAAAAAGCGACAACAGAATAATGGAAACACTACAAACACCATCCGATCCAACAAAAACTGATAGTAATTCAGAAAAATCAAAGTCTTTGTTAAAAGAACAAATTATTGATGCGCTGAAAACAGTTTATGATCCTGAAATTCCTGTGAATATTTATGATCTAGGGCTTATTTATGAAATCCATATTAATGATCAAAATCACGCAAGTATTGTTATGACCTTAACAGCACCGGGTTGCCCTGTTGCAGGTACTATGCCAGGCTTGGTCAAAAATGCAGCACTTACAGTTAAAGATATTGTTGATGTTGATGTAGAACTTGTTTTTAATCCACCTTGGGATAAATCCATGATGTCCGAGGTTGCCAAGCTCGAGCTAAATTGGTTATAATAGAAAAGGAATAATATTATGACACAAGCACTAAAAAACGCCATTACCTTAACCAATAAAGCCGCAGAGCGCGTTCGTTTTTTATTAGATCAAAAACAAGGTGACGCAACGGCCCTTCGCATTAGCCTTAGCACAAAAGGATGTTCAGGTTTAAGTTATTCGGTCAATTACGCAACCTCTCCAGAACCTTTAGATGAAATTATCCAAGATAAAGGTGTAACCCTTTATATTGATAGCAAAGCATCCCTGTTTATTTTTGGTAGTGAAATGGATTATAAGGAAGACAAATTTGACTCTGGTTTTGTTTTTAATAATCCCAACGAAAAAGGTAGATGTGGGTGTGGACAATCCTTTCATATTTAATATGAGGGATAGTTTTCATTAAGAATAATTATTCCCTATTAGAAACTATTTTTTGCCATGGAAATTAGCTAAGCTTGCCTGGTAAATTATCTATCTGTTGGCAACAATGGTATTAGTATTCAGTATTTATAACCCATTTCTATATGTATAATGAACATCAGATTAGAACAACCCAATGATAAAGAAGCTATTAGTCTTTTAATTCAGGAAGCTTTTATCGATCATTCCCATAGTCATCATAATGAACATATCATAGTTGATAGATTACGAGCAGAGGGGGCATTAACTTTATGATTGGTGGTAGAAAATAATGACGAGACCCTTATAGGGTATAGTGCTTGTTCACCCGTTTGGATCGACAATAAAGATCAAAATTGGTATGGGTTAGGTCCAATTTGTATCAAACCATCCTACCAAAAACGGGGAATTGGGCATATTTTAGTTAAAGCTACGTTAAAAAATATGGAAAACGAAGGGGCGCATGGTATTGTAGTTGTAGGGGATCCAAATTATTATAAAAAATTCGGGTTTATTTATGATTCCAATCTTACTTTCGATAATATTCCCCTGGAATATTTTCTTGTTTATCCTTTTTTAATTCGATTCCCAAAGGTTGTGTAACTTATCACCCTGCTTTTTATTAAAATAAAATTAAATAAATACCGTATTTTTATAATTATATAAATTTTTACTCTAATTCTATTTTACTTGATTAATTTTTTTCATAAAACATTTTATATTTTTAATAAAATAAAATATTTTATAAAAAAATGTAATTTTATTTAAAAATATATTGACTTAGAAAATTAATTTTCTAAAATTTTACTATTATTTTAAACTTATATTTTAAGGAACAAATTTATGATAAAAAAACTTTTGGCAATTGCTGTTCTTTTTACCCCAGTTGTAGGGTTTGCTCATACAGCCCCATCAACAAATCCACAAAACTCATCAAAAGATGGTATGCAGTTAGCAAGACCATTATGTGATCATTTGCCACCAAATTCACCTCTTTGGGATAAATGCCTATAATTATTTAAATTTAAAATCATGTTAAAAAGGCTGTAAATAATTACAGCCTTTTTCATTTTACACACAATTATTATTTATTTTTATTAATAAAAATATTATAAAAAATAATAAAATTTCATTTTTATTTTATTTATTATAATTTTATATCTTGACTTATATAAGATATATCACTTTCATTTAAAATATTATAATTTTGTTTTTATTAATTATTTTAATTTAAGTAGATTATTTTATGACACGTATTCTATTAGTTATATTCACATTTTTTACATCAATGACTGCTTTTGCCAACGTTCCAACTTTGGCAGATAAAAGCATTGTTAAAAGCAATCAAATCCAATTGTCTTTAGGATTTTGTGGCGAAGTTGACCCAAAAGTTATTAAACGTTGTTTACCATAAATTAAATTTTGCCCCCCCCTACTAAAATTAAAATCCCTTATGAAAATAAGGGATTTTAATTTTTAATTCTATGTAGTCCTTTTAAATAAAAATTATTTATTATATAATAATTATATATATAAAATTATAATTAATATCATTAGAATTTTATATTATACATATGAATAAATAACATATTTTTAATTTAGATTTATCTATCCTACTTAATCATGTACTTTAATTTTAAGGAGATTTTTATGACACGTATTCTATTAATTACATTAGCAGTTTTTTCATCAACAACTGCTTTCGCTAACATTTCAACGACAAATGATAAAATTATTACCCCAAAATCACAACAATTAGCCCTAGCCCGTTGCAGTGATTTAGAACCCCCAATTAAAATCAGATGTTTACCATAATTTCCATATTATCTATGCTAAATTAGACTTAATCCCCACCTCGTGGGGATTTTTTTTGATAGTTTTACAGCAGAACTAAGTGTAAGAGATGCAAAATAATATTGATCTTCGCTTAAAAAAGAAGATTATTACGTAAACATATTTTATTAACTTATTTTAACTTTTTTATTTATTATTGTTTTGTTGAAATATTATAAATTTTTATATTTAATTATAAATTATAAAAATTTATAATAATAATGAAAAAAAGATCTTTTATACAAATATTTTATGATTCTTTATTTAAATATAATTTTATATGTTGACATAAATGAATAATATTTTTTAATCTAATGCTATATAGTTAATTTTATCTATTAATTTAAGGGGATTATTATGATACGACTTATATTAATTACATTAACTTTCTTAACATCTTTTTCCGCTTTTGCGCATATTTCGAATCCAACAAATAAAATCATCGTAAAAAATGATCAGATCCAATTGTCTTTAGGATATTGTGATCAAGTAACACAACATATTCCACGTTGTTTTCCATAAAATTATTTTTCTTCCATAAATTAGATAACAAAAAACCCACTTTATA
>JAIBAD010000055.1 GCA_019695395.1 Alphaproteobacteria bacterium | reverse complement strand
ATAAATGGCTCCCCGGGCCGGACTCGAACCAGCGACAAAGCGGTTAACAGCCGCTTGCTCTACCAACTGAGCTACCGGGGATTAGTAAAAGAATCAAAGTGATGATTCAGCTTATAGCAAATAGTTTTTCAAAATGCCAAGCTCTTTTTAAAGAGTTTTTGATAAATTAAAAAAAATAATAAAAAATTTTTTTTATTTATATATTTTTTTTACTATACAAAAGAGATAATTAATTGTATTATGATTAATCTATATATTGTATTATTATTTTATTTTAAACTAAATTTTATTTTTACATACTTAATTTTAAACTTATTTTTAAAGTCAGAAAAGTTAAAATCATGATAAAAGAATCCTCTAGTGTTATTAATTACACACAAATTAAAGCTTTTAACGCGGTTGTTAAAGAAGGAAGTTTTTCCAAAGCCGGTCTTGCATTGGGATTAAGCCAACCCGCAATAACCGTACAAGTCAAATCTTTGGAGCAAACCTATGGCGTTCGTCTTTTTACAAGACATGGACGCAATATTGTGCCAACAGAATTAGGTCATGCCCTTTTTGATTTAACAAAACAACTTTTTGATATAGAAATTCAGGCACAAGAATTATTGTCTTCAACAGGTCGATTATTACAAGGACAATTAAGATTAGGTGCAGAAATTTCTCATACAGCTATGCATCTTATGTCTTCTTTTACCCAGCAACATCGTAAAGTTGATTTGACGCTTAAATTAGCAACTCCTCAGGATTTGTTGGAAGATATTTTATCCCAAAGATTAGATATTATTATTCTATCTGATCCAGATGAAGATCCAAGATTATATTATTTTCCTTTATGGCGTAGACGACTTATGTTGTTATTGCCTCGTAATCATAAATGGGCTACCAGACGTAGCGTTCGTCTGCAAGAATTATCTGACCAATCTATGATTACTCAAGATTATCCTTTGAGTTTACAACAAAAGCTTAATCGCTTTTTACAAGAACATAAAGTTTCTATTAATTCAAAGCTTCATATTACTAAAAACAAAGAGGCTGTTCGTGAAGCAGTTGCTATGGGTATTGGATTATCTTTAATGCTTGAAGGTGAAATGGGTCATGACAGTAGACTAGCTGCGGTTCCTATTCAAGAAGAAGCTTCGCTTGAAAGTTTAGAAACTTTAGTATGTCTCAAAACACATGTAGAAGTAGATTGTGTGAGAGAATTTATTAAAATGTCTGAAAACAATGTGCCTGTTAAAAGATCGTCTTCTACATGGTCAAATAATTACAATATGGTGACACCACCTAAACTACACATTGCATAGATCATTATATAAACTTATAATATCTTAAAAGCACCCTTAATACTCTAGATGTGTATAAGGGTGCTTTTTATATAATGAAAATATTTTGTTATTTTCTAGTAATTTTTGTATAGTTCTTTAGTTGATCTTAAACTAGGGGTGTTTCATGTCGTTTATATCAGAGCGTGTATCGCGGATTAAGCCTTCGTCTACTATTGCTATGAATCAAAAAGCTATAGAATTAAAAGAAGCAGGACATGATATTATCAGTTTAAGTGCTGGTGAACCAGATTTTGATACGCCCGAATCTATTAAAGAAGCTGCGATGGCTGCTATTCGTTCTGGACAGACCAAATATACGGCCGTTGATGGTACGACAGAACTTAAACAAGCAATTATTAAAAAATTTAAAAAAGAAAATGATCTAGTTTATCAACTTGATCAAATTACAGTTGGGTCTGGTGGAAAACAAGTCATATATAATGCAATGTTTGCTACACTTAATGAAAATGATGAAGTTATTATCCCAACCCCCTATTGGGTTTCTTATCCTGATATTGTTATGTTGGCAGGTGGTACACCTATTTTTATTCCCTGTTCAAGGGAGAATAATTTTAAACTTTCACCTGCTGATCTTGATCAAGCTATTACGCCGCGTACCAAATGGATTATTTTTAATAGTCCTTCTAATCCAACGGGGACGACTTATAGTAAAGATGAAATTAAAGCGCTTGCAGATATTTTATTAGAACCAAAAAACCAACATGTCTGGATTTTAACAGATGATATCTATGAACATCTTACTTATGATAACTTTGCCTTTTATACAATGGCCCAAGTTGAACCAAAGCTTTTTAATCGATGTCTAACTGTTAATGGTGTAAGTAAAGCTTATTGTATGACAGGATGGCGTATTGGATATGCGGGGGGACCCATACACCTAATTAAGACTATGGCAAAAATTCAATCCCAAAGTACATCGAACCCTAGCTCAATTAGTCAAGCTGCAGCTGTAGCTGCACTTAATGGACCTCAACATTTTATTGCAGAACATAATAAAATTTTTTGTGAAAGAAGAAATCTTTTAGTTGATGCTTTATCTGATATTAAAGGATTAAGCTGTAATAAAGCTTTGGGTGCTTTTTATCTGTATGTCAATTGTGAGAAAATGATGAATAAAACTGATTCTAAAGGACAAGTTATTAAATCGGATGATGATTTTGTGATATTTTTACTGGATCAGGCAAAAATAGCTGTTGTTGCAGGGTCAGGTTTTGGTTTATCCCCCTATTTTAGAATTTCTTATGCCTTATCAACCGAAAGATTAAAAGATGCTATTATACGGTTGAGAACGGCGTGTTTATCTCTGGTATAAAGAAAGAATAAAAATTAATTTTAAAACTGTTGCATTTATACCAAAAAAAAAATATTAAAGTAATACAGGGGTTGTCATCTCCTAAAATTAGGCTAATATTATAAAGTAGTATTTATAGATTTTCTGAAAAAGAGGGAAAAAAATGAAAAAATTAACAGTTCTCGCTATTTTAGCTAGTGCATTAGCTTTATCTGCTTGTGGTACAAAGTTTGAATCATGGACATTATTTGATAATAACTGTTCTGGCAATGCAGGATTACATAGCGACGATTATTGCGCAAGTTATGTAAAAAAATAATCAGGTTATAATACCTGAATTTATAAAATCCGGTACATTTGATAAATGTACCGGATTTTTTATTTAAACTTATATAACTAATTTAAGTTTTTCCATGGTTTCAATTAAATGACTTTTGATACCAGGTTCTGCCGCTGTGTGTCCTGCGTTTTCCACAACAATGTAATCTCTATGTTGGCAATTTTGTGCAATTAAATGGGCAGAAATTGGGGGGCATACAATATCATAACGACCTTGAATTATTGTTGTAGGAATATGTTGGATTTTTTCTAAATTATCTAATAAAGCTTTATCTTTCATAAAAAAATCATTAATAAAAAAATGTGCTTCGATCCTGGCTAAAGGAAGAACTGCATGGTCATTATCATAATCCTGTAAAAAATCCTGGTTGGG
The DNA here is from genome assembly GCA_019695395.1 of Alphaproteobacteria bacterium. NCBI lineage: Bacteria > Pseudomonadati > Pseudomonadota > Alphaproteobacteria > Alphaproteobacteria bacterium. The sequence continues at coordinate 7,029 of JAIBAD010000055.1, read as the reverse complement.
AAGTAGGGTACAGCATCGTGTTTCATAGGCAAACCAGCTTTTAGCTGCAGGAAGATGGATAGTGGGGTCAGGATCAATAAGTCTTTTATAATAATTATCTAAAAAATTCTTTTGTTCTGAAACAGGTAGAAAATTAATAAATTGATTCCATATATCGGGAGCAATATTTTTCATACCATTAAAAAACCAATCAGATTCAGATTTTGTACCAAGAAAAATACCGCGTACAACTAAAGCAAGGCAAGATTCTGGGTATTTTTCGGCATAAGCAAGTCCAAGACAACTCCCCCAGGATCCACCAAAAACGATCCATTTTTTAATAGATAAATGAAGTTTTAATTTTTCAATATCCTCAATTAGATCTTGGGTGGTATTTTTTTCTAATGACCCCCATGGGGTTGAACGTCCACAGCCTCGTTGATCAAAGACAATAATCTGATAAAATTTAGGATCAAAAAATCTTCGTGAAGCTGGGCTTGATCCAACACCAGGGCCGCCATGAAGAAAGACAACAGGTGTACCGGTTGGATTGCCTGAAATCTCCCAATAAATATTATGTGTATCAACAGATAAAAACCCTGTTTTAAAAGGCTCTATTTCTGGGTAAAATGAATAAATGGGCATGGTAATATGAATAAATATAAATTTTTTAAAATAATTTTTTACTCTTTTATATTATATAAAGGGTTTTTTGTATGTGCAACTTTAAATGCTGAGACAAGTATGGACGTACCTTTAGAAGGAAAAATTGTAGACATTATTGATGGTGATACTATCGTTTTAGAAAATGGCCAACAAATAAGACTTGTTGGTATTCAAGCACCAAAACTATCTTTAAATAGAAAAGATTTTATAGATTGGCCTTTAGCAAAAGAGGCTAAAACATTTTTAGAAAAAATAGTCCAGGATCGTCATGTTTTTTTATCTTATGGGCCACAGAAAAAAGATCGTTATGATCGATTATTGGCTCATGTAACTAATGATAAAGGAGAATGGGTTCAAGGAGAAATGCTTTCATATGGTATGGCACGTGTCTATATTTTTCCTGATAATAGGTATAAAATAAATGATATGTTAGTTTTAGAACAAAAAGCAAGATTAGCTAAAAAAGGAATTTGGCAACATACTTATTATTCAATTTTAAAACCGGAAATGGCTAATGTTCCGAATACATATCAAATAGTTGAAGGGAAAATTTATTCAATATCAAAACAAAAGAAAAATATTTATATAAATTTTGGTTCTGATTGGAAAAAAGATTTCACCTTGACAATTGAACCAGAGGCCCAAAAACTTTTCTTAAAAGATAATATCAATATAGAAGAATTTAATAATAAATTTGTTCGGGTACGAGGTTGGATTGATCAATATTATGGACCACGAATAATTATAACATATCCAGAGCAAATAGAAATTATCAATTAGAAAGACATTTTTATATGATTGATTTTATATTGGTATTAATTAAAATATGTATGTCAAATTTATAGTATTATGTGGCTTAAGGGTTTAAAATAATGAAATTGTTGCGATTAGTTTTGGTTTTAAACTTATTTTGGATCCTTCCTGGATTTCAAGGTATAGCGCAGCCACGTTCTTTATTTATGTCTGAGCAAGATGAAATTGAACTTGGGAAAAAAAATCATCCCCAGGTTCTAGCAGAATTCGGTGGGGCCTATAATAATGCAGACTTAGCAGAATATATCCAAAGTTTAGGAGATTATTTAGCAAGTACATCTGAACGTTCAAATTTAAAATTTACTTTTACAGTTTTAAATAGCCCCATTGTTAATGCCTTTGCTGTTCCTGGTGGGTATATTTATGTTACACGTGGATTGCTAGCACTTGCAGATAATGAAGCGGAGGTTGCAGGTGTTTTAGCCCATGAAATCGGACATATTGCAGCGCGCCATGGGGCACAACGTTATGATAAAACTATGCTTGCAAATATCGGTATGATTTTATTGGGTATTGGAACAGGAAGTGGTGAAATTGCCCAAGCTGGGGGGGCATTGGCATCTGTATTATTACAAAGTTATTCTCGTGAGCAAGAATTTGAAGCAGATGAATTGGGCGTGCGTTATATAGCTCGTGCTAATTTTGATCCCCAGGCTATGGTTAGTTTTTTAAAAAAACTTCAACAGGAAACTTCATTAGAAGCAAAAATTCTTGGTCAAGAGGATGAAACAGATGCAATGAATATAATGGCAACACACCCACGTACAGTGGATCGTGTTGCAGAAGCTATTCGGGAAGCAACAAAAAATCAGGTTAAAGACCCTATTGTTGCCCAAGATATTTATTTAAAAAAAATAGATGGAATTATTTATGGGGATAGCCCTGATGAAGGTATTATTCGAAAAAGAAAATTTGGTCATCCACAATTGAATTTTTCATTTGAAGTACCAGAAGATTTTCGTCTTTTTAATTTTAGCGATAAAGTTATTGCCAAAGGTCCCCAAAATTCAGGTATAGTTTTCGATCAGGTTAAAGCTGGTCAATATAATTCAATGACAACATATCTTAAAACTTGGGCCAAAAATAATAGATTAAATTCTATTGAAAGTTTGACCATTAAAAATCATGATGCAGCAACAGGTCTTATTCGCATCAGAAATAAATCAGGGCAGTTTGATCAACGTTTATTAGCCATTGATTACGGTGATAAAATTTATCGATTTCTTTTTGTTACCCCCGTAAAATTAACATCACGTTATGATCAAGCGTTTAAAGATACAGCCTATAGTTTTGGTCCAATATCCCAAAATGATAAAGATTTATTTAGACCTCAAATAATAAAGGTTATTGATGTGTCTGCATCAGATACACCTCAATCTTTAGCCAATAAAATGCCGTTTGAAGATTATCAATTAGAAAGGTTTATGGTATTAAATGGACTTAGCGCAAATGATAAATTAAGGGCAGGTCAAAAAGTTAAAACGATAATACAAAAATAAATATGTCTAAGGAATTAGGTGATGGAAACAGATTTAGCTAAGCATGGGTATAAATTATCTTTGGATTTTTTACAAAAAATTCTTGATAAAAATAATCAAAAATTTCTTGTTGGTTTTGAACGTGGTCAATTAAAAATTGAAATATATAAACCAAAAGAAGTCGACCTTCAACAAACACATGATCAAGATGAAATTTACATAGTTATGTCAGGTAAGGGGCAATTTTTTTGTAATCATACAGAAATTTCTTTTAAACCTATGGATTTATTATTTGTACCTGCACATATGCCTCATTCTTTTAAACAATTTACAGATGATTTAGTTGTGTGGGTGATTTTCTATGGTCCACCCGGCGGAGATCAAAAATCTATAACCTCCTGCCTGGGTGGGGATAGTCTAATTTAAATTATTTTGTTCCAACAACAGACCAATCTTTTCCATTAAACCATTTTTTTGATAAAGCTGTTAATGTTCCATCTTGGTGCATATCGGTAATAATTTGTTTAACTTTATCGGATAATTCTTTATCTCCCTTATCAAGGGCAACGGCTAAAGGTTCATAAAAAGCAGGTTGTTCAATAATACGGAAAGGCTGTGTTTTAACAGATTCCAAAAGAGTGGGCAGATTTGATAAAATCGCATCTAATCTTTTTCCGTCACCTAATTTAAGATCATCAAAATAGGCCCCTTCAGAATCATAAGATTTGATCAAACCTGGTTTTATTGTAAGATTGGGTTTAGTGTCCCCATAATTTGCAAATTGCAATTTATTGTTTAGAAAATCTTCTGTAGAACATCCTCCACAGACACCGATTGTTTTGCCATTAAGATCGTTTAGTTGATGAATTGTTTTGTTATTTTTATGAACAGCAAAACTTGCTGGAGAATACCAATAAATGCCAGGAAAATCTAAAACCTCAGCACGTGCCATTGTTGGTGTCATCGAACCTATTGCAATATCCCAGCGATTTCCCCAACGACCTGATTCTATAAATTCCCAGGCTACGGTAATAGGTTTCATGGTGGCGCCTAATCGTTTTGCTATTTCTTTACCAACATCAACATCAAATCCAACTAATTCATTTTTGTCATCTAAATATGCTACAGGAGGCCAACCTGGGGCATAAGCTGCAGTCATAGTTTTTGTAGATGTAATACGATCAAGAACCTGGCCGGCTTTGGCGTCTAAAGTAAAAATTAAAAAAGAAATCAATCCAAGAAAAAAATACAAACCATGAATTCTCATTTTAAGCATATAATATCCTTTAAGGGTGAATGTTTATATAAGTCAAAAAGTTTACTTTTATTTAGTAGAATTGGCTAGGTCAATTTAAGTATATAAAATTTCTTTAGATAAAATCCCTATATAAAATCACTAGGAAGGACGCCAGTTTTTTCTAAATCTAAAAGCTTTTGTTTAATTTCTAGACCACCGCCATAACCAACGAGGGAACCATCCGATCCTATCACGCGGTGACAAGGAATGATAATGCCAATAGGGTTGCGGTTATTAGCCATACCAACAGCACGTGCTGCAGTGGGTTGATGAATTTTCTTGGCAAGCCCACCATAACTAATGGTCGTACCATAAGGAACGGTGCATAAACTTTCCCAAACACGTTGTTGAAAAGTTGTTCCATGTGGTAATAGAGCGATATCAAATTTTTTTAATTTACCTTTAAAATATAGATCAAGTTGTTTGATTAAGGATTTAAAGTTTTTCTCGTCTTCAATCCATTCTTGTGGGACAAGAATTTTTTCTTTCTTAGTTTCTAAATGTAATCTTGTTAATGCTTTCCCATTAGACGTTAAAAGCATACGTCCAAGAGGACTTTTCCAAATAGTAAAAAAGGTTTTGGTCATAAACTTTCTCATATTAATTGGTAGGTAATTCATTTATAGTAATGATAGCGATAGTAATGTAATACTGATGAATCCGAATACGTTTTTATTTTATGATAAATTGTAATGGAAAAACAATTACAAAATAATTTACCTAAAGTTATTTCTATTGCAACTTCTGTTCCCTGTTATAAGTTGAATCAACAAGATGTTAAAAAATTAGCTATAAAAATTTTTGATTCTAGGGTTGATAATTTTTCCAGATTTTTATCTGTTTATGATAATGCTTCTATTCAAACACGATATTCTTGTGTGCCTTTAGAATGGTTTGAAAATCCTATTGGTCTTGCAGAACGTAATGCACTTTATATTAAAAATGCTTTAAATTTATTAGAAGAAGCTACCATTAAATCTTTAGATAATGCTTATCTTAAGCTATCTGATATTGATGGAATTGTGGTTGTATCAAGTTCAGGTATTGCAACACCATCCTTGGATGCTTTACTGATGGAAAGATTAAAATTCCGTCGTACTATAGAACGTTTGCCAATTTTTGGACTTGGATGTGCAGGTGGCGTTATAGGTTTAGCGCGAACAGCCCAATTGGCAAAGGCTACTCCTCAAAAACGATATTTGTATATGGTTGTTGAATTATGTGGTCTTACCTTTCTTTATGAAGACAAATCACGAAGCAATATTATTGCAACTGCTCTTTTTGGTGATGGGGCCAGCGCATGTATCATAAGTTGCAATGGGTATGGTCCAGAAATTATGGCATCGCACGAACATACATGGCCAGATACATTGGACGTTATGGGATGGGGTGTCACAAATCATGGATTAAAAGCAATTTTTTCTCAAGATATTCCAACCCTTATTCGTAATAATATGTACGATGTTGTTGATTATTTTTTAAAGCAAAATAATTTATCTTTGTCTTCAATTAAGAATTTTTTGTGTCATCCCGGTGGTACCAAAGTTTTGGATGCATTAGAAGAAATACTTAACCTTAAATCTGGCTCTTTAATACATTCACGTACCGTGATGAAAAATTTTGGTAATATGTCAGCTGCAACAATTATGTTTGTTTTGGAACTGGCGTTGAAAAATCCACAAGCTGGGTTGTATTTATTGTCAAGTTTAGGTCCTGGTTTTACCGCTGCTTTATTATTAATGAGGATGTGATGACTTATGTAGAAATTGTAGTTTTCTTGGTTGCAATAGAAAGAGTGATTGAATTAATTATTGCCTCTTATAATACACGACGTCTTAAAGCAGAAGGTGCAATAGAGGTAGGAAAAAATCACTATTTTCTTTTCATCCTTCTTCATACCAGTTGGCTTGGCGCCATAATATATTTTGCGTCACCTTATAAAATACCTAATATGTCATTACTTTTTATATTTATACTACTTCAATTAGGGAGAATTTGGATTATTACCACTTTAGGTAAATATTGGACCACAAGAATTATTACACTACCCCATAAACCTTTAATAAAAACGGGACCGTATCGTTTTTTAAAACATCCTAATTATATTATTGTGTGTGCTGAAATTGCTTTGCTTCCTTTAATTTTTGGTCTTTGGCAGGTAGCCTTAGTGTGGTCAATTGCCAATGCGGCCTTATTGGTGTGGCGTATTTATGTTGAAAATAATGCTCTTCAATCTCGAAGGAATATATGTTAACTTATAGAGTAAAATAGGGAGGATTTTATGAATAAATTATTTACTCGTTTTACTGTTCTTTTATTTTTTTCTTTAATTTTTATAACCCATTCTGGGTTTGCTCAAAATAAAAAAGATAAAAACCATGGCCCTAAGACTAATAAACAACAAGATGTTTCAAATAATTTTGTACCAAATGACCGGGTATTGAGAAATCTAGATTCTAGTAAATTAGGGATAATTTCTTCTCATATGCAATCCTCTTATAGACAAAAATGCCCCCCTGGTCTTGCAAAAAAAAATAATGGATGTCTTCCCCCAGGACAGGCAAAAAAATATTCAATAGGTCAACCTTTACCCTCTGATGTTGTTTATTGGGAAGTTCCACGTGATATACAATTTTATTTACCTCCCCCTCCACCAGCTACACAGTATATATGGGTGGATCAAGATCTGTTATTAATTTCAGCGGCAACAAGAAAAGTTCTTGATGCTGTCAGTTTATTCTCAGCAGTTCAATAATAGAATTAAAAAAATTCATTAGGAATATTTCTTTAGGTATT